>JACZXC010000231.1 GCA_022571825.1 Myxococcales bacterium
GGGCGAGCCGCGCTCCCCCCCGAGCTGGCCCACGAGCCTCGGTCGGCGCTCTTCGGGGGTCCGGAAGGGCTGGACATGTTGCAGGTGCTGGCGTCCGGCGTCTGTGGGATGCTGACCTCGGGGGGGGGAGCCGCCTTCGAGCTGTCGCCAGAGCAGGCACCGCAGGTGGCGGACTGGTGCCGGCATGCAGGGCTGCTAGACGTGACGATGCATCGGGACCTCGGGAACCGCGACCGTGTGGTCTCGGCCCGGAGGCCCCAAGGGGGGATGGTCTAGATGGATCGAATCCTGGTTCGGGGGGGCCCGCGCCTGGTCGGTGAGGTGGCGGTTTCCGGCTCGAAGAACGCGACCCTCGCCCTGATCGCCGCCGCGGCGCTGGCCGAGGGCGAGACCATCTTGCACAACGTCCCGCGACTCCGGGACGTGGACGCGATGCTCGAGCTTCTCCGTGCCCTCGGGGCCCGAGCGGATTGGCACGAGGAGGAGGGTCACGCGGTCCGCATCGATGCCAGCTCGATCAACCGGTTCGAGGCGCCCTACGAGCTGGTGCGCAAGATGCGGGCGTCGTTCCTGGTGCTGGGTCCGCTGCTCACGCGTTTCGGTACGGCCCGGGTTTCGGAGCCCGGGGGATGCGCGATCGGTGTTCGCCCCGTGGATCAGCACCTCAAGGGCCTGACCGCCATGGGCGGCAAGGTCAGACTGGACCACGGCTACGTCGAGGTGACGAGCAGTGGGCTGCGCGGCGCCCGGATCGCCTTCGATCTCGTGACCGTGAACGGCACCCAGAACCTGATGATGGCGGCGGCATTGGCCCGGGGAGAGACGATTCTCGAGAACGCGGCGTGCGAACCCGAGGTGGTGGAGCTGGCCGAGGCGCTGAACGCTATGGGTGGGTCTGTTCGGGGAGCGGGTGGCGATCGAATCGTCATCCGCGGCGTTGGCTCTCTGCGCGGCATTCGCCACGTGGTGTCAGGCGACCGGATCGAAGCGGGCACCCTGCTCGCGGCGGCCATGGTGACACTCGGGGATGTCCGGGTGACCGGAATCGACACCTCGATGCTCGAGTCGACGCTCGACAAGTTTCGTGAAGCCGGGGCCGACGTCGACATCGAAGCGACCTCTGTTCGCGTTCGCGCTGACGAGAGGCCGAACGCCGCGGGCGTGGTGACGGCGCCCTTCCCCGGTTTCCCGACGGACATGCAGGCTCAGATCATGGCCGTGCTGAGCGTTGCGACCGGATCGAGTCTGATCACAGAAGGCGTGTTCGAGAACCGCTTCATGCACGTACCCGAACTGCAGCGAATGGGCGCCAATATCGTGCTCTCGGGGCGCACGGCCCGGATTGAAGGCGTGCCGCGGCTGATGGGAGCGCCCGTGATGGCCACCGACCTGCGCGCCTCGGCGGGCCTGATCGTGGCCGCGTTGGCGGCCGAGGGTGAATCTGTGGTGAATCGCGTCTATCACATCGACCGAGGCTACGAGCGAATCGAAGAGAAGCTCCGCGGTCTCGGGGCCGAGATCCGTCGGGAGGGTTGAGCATGGCGAGCCGTACTACCCCGGCCAAGGGGATTCTCCCGCTTCTCCGGAGCGACGCGCCCGGTTTCGAGTCGGACTTCCGACGTCTTTCAGACCGACGATTGGAACCGGGCGGCGACGTGGAGAAGGTTGTCCGTCGCATCGTCGAACGCGTGCGAGACGGCGGAGACCATGAGCTCCACGCCTGCATTCGGAAGTTCGACGGTGCCAAGCTCGACCAGATCGAGGTCACCCGCGAAGAGTGGGACGAGGCCGCCGACACCATCGATTCCGCCGATCGGGCGGCCCTGGGCAAAGCGGCGATGCGGATCCGCGCATTCCACCGCAAGCGGATCCCGTCGAGCTGGGAGGTGCGCGAAGAGGGCGGTGCGACCTTTGGGCACCGCATTCGTCCGCTCGCGCGCGTCGGGATCTACGTGCCGGGTGGCAAGGCGGTCTATCCGTCGACCGTGATCATGAACGCCGTACCCGCGTCGGTGGTCGAGGTTCCCGAGATCATCATGGCGACACCCGCCGGTCGCGACGGAAAGGTCCGGCCCGAGGTGTTGATCGCCGCCCGAGTCGCGGGTGTTCACAGGATCTTCAAAATGGGTGGCGCCCATGCCATCGCGGCCCTCGCGTACGGGACGGAAACCATCCCGCGGGTCGACAAGATCGTGGGACCCGGGAACGTGTATGTGACGTCGGCGAAGCGAATGGTATTTGGCGCCGTGGACATCGATGCGGAGGCCGGGCCGTCGGAGGTGCTCATCATCGCGGATCGCACGGCGACTCCCGGTTGGGTCGCCGCGGATCTGATCTCTCAGGCCGAGCACGAAGAGATGGCGTGCGCTGTCCTGATCACCTCGATCAAGAACCTGGCCGTTCGCGTTCAGAGCCAGATTGCCCGCCAGCTCAAGAACCTCGAACGGGAGAAGATCGCCCGAAAGGCGCTGACTAGCCGCGGCGCGATCATTCTCGCGCGCGACCAGGCGGAGTGCGTTGCGCTGGCGAACCGCTACGCGCCGGAGCACCTGGTGCTGGCCGTCGGCGATCCGGAATCGATGATCAAGAACGTACAAAATGCGGGGGCCGTCCTCATGGGCCACTACACGCCCGTCGCTGTCGGCGATTACCTAGCGGGTCCGAACCACGTGCTCCCGACCGGTGGGACGGCGCGGTTCTTTTCGCCGCTCTGCGTGGATGACTTCCTCAAACGCACCAGCTTCACCCGATTCGAGCCGCCGAAGCTGCGCGAACTGGGCGCGGAGGTGATGCGTCTCGCTGAGCTTGAGGGGTTCGGCGGGCACTCGAAGTCGGTCGAGCTGCGGCTGGTGCGGATCCGTCGAGCCCGCCGAGAGCGGGAGGCGGCGCGCGACTCGGAGGCGGGTGCAGAGCTGTGAAGGAGGGAGCCGAACGGACGGCGACGATTACACGCCGAACCAATGAGAGCGAGGTTCGGGTCGAGATCAACCTCGACGGGTCGGGCGATTCCGAGATCTCCACCGGAATCCCGTTCCTCGACCACATGCTCCAGTCCTTTGCGCGACACGGCCTGTTCGACCTCTGCGTAGCGGCGAAGGGCGATCTGGCCGTGGACGCCCACCACACGGTCGAAGACGTCGGCATCACGTTGGGACAGAGCTTCCGCGAAGCCCTGGGCTCTGCGGAGGGAATCCGCCGCTACGGTTCGATGGTGTTGCCGATGTCCGAGGCCAAGGTCGAGGTGAGCGTCGACATCTCGAATCGGCCCTACCTCGTTTATCAAGTGGGCCTGGCAAACGATCGAATCGGAAGCTTCGACGCGACCCTGATCGAGGATTTCTTCTATGCGTTTTCCCAAAACGCGGGGCTCGACCTGCACGTCGAGCGCAGGTACGGCGAGAATCCGCACCACGTCGTCGAAGCTTGCTTCAAGGGCCTGGCGCGATCGCTCCGGGTGGCGGTGGAGCGCGATCCGCGAGTGAAGGGACTACCGACCGTGAAGGGAGTCCTCTGATTCCCAATGCCCGCTTCCCCCGTCATTGCAGTCGTCGATTATGGCGCTGGGAACCTGAGGAGCGTGGCCAAGGCGCTGGAGCGCTCGGGCCTCGAACCCAAGGTGACGAGCGTTCCGGCGGCGATCCGTCGAGCCGACGGTGTGGTCCTGCCCGGCGTGGGCGCGTTCGCCGACAGCATGACCCGCCTGCGGGACAAGCGGCTCGATGGGGCCGTGAGAGACTCGATCGAGGCCGGGCGTCCCTACCTCGGGTTGTGTCTCGGTTTGCAGCTGCTCTTCGAGGAGAGCGACGAGCACGGTCGGACGGCGGGTCTGGGCATTCTGCCCGGTCGCGTCGAGCGCTTTCCGGATCGGGACCCCGCTGGGGGAATCCTGCGGGTTCCGCACATCGGTTGGAATACGGTGCGCTTCTGCGGCGATCATCCCATGCTCGAACAGCTGCCCTCAGAGGCGTGCTTCTACTTCGTGCACTCCTACCGTGTGCGGCTCGGGCGCCGGTCGCTGGCATCCGGCTGGACGGACTACGGCGGGGAGTTCGCGGCGGCGGCTGCCCACGAGAACATGTTTGCCGTCCAGTTCCACCCGGAGAAGAGCCAGGGCGCCGGGAGGCAGCTGCTCGACGCCTATGCCGGTTGGGTTTCGGCGTGTCGCTGAGCACCCGCCTGGCCTCGGGGTGGGTCCTGGCGGTCGCCGTCCTCGCATGTTCGAATCCCGCTTCGGTCCTTCACTGGCAGTCCTACGCCGCACAGCACGTCGCGCTTCGAAAGGTTGCGGTAGTGCCGTTGTACACGGGCTCGGAATTCGTCGCGGGTGAGGCGCCCCACGGCATCGACGGAGCCACCGCCGCGGACCTGGTGGGACGATTCCTGACCGAGGCGATCGCGGAGCGGGGTCGGATGGTGGTCGCGCCGAGCGACCTCGCCTTGGCCTTTACCCGGGACGGTCGGGACCCGCCGCGCCGCGACCCCCAGGCCGCCGCCGAGGTCGCGGCCGCGGAGTTCGGCGCGACGGGGGTACTGCTCGGTACCGTGTCGCGCTACCGCGAGCGAACCGGCGAGGCGCTGGGCGCGTTGCGTCCCGCCAGCGTGGCCTTCGAGGTGACGCTGTACGCCGCGCCGGGGGGCGAGAAGCTCTGGGGTGCCCGCTTCGACCAGACCCAGGAGACCTTCATGGCCAACCCGCTCAAGGCCAGTCGCTATCCCGGGGGCGGCACGCGCTGGCTCACCGCCGGAGAACTCGCGCGCTGGGGTGTGTACCAGATGGCGAAGGTTCTGTTTTCCCCCTGACGCGGCGAGGCGGTCGTGACGCATTTCGAGATCATCCCCGCCATCGATCTGTTGGGGGGTCGCTGCGTGCGGCTCACCCAGGGTCGCTACGATGAGGCCACGGTCTACGGCGACGACCCGGCGGCGGTGGCGGAGGGATTCGTTTCCCACCCGATTGCCCGACTGCACGTGGTCGATCTCGACGGTGCCAAGATCGGGCGTCCCGAGAACACCGACGCGATTCGCCGGATCGCAGCGAGCGCGGGAGGGGTTCCCGTGCAGCTCGGCGGAGGTCTCCGAAGCCTGGCCTCGGTGGAGGAGGCATTCGCGACCGGGGTGGATCGAGTGGTGCTCGGAACGGCCGCTCTGCGAGACCCGGAGTTCGTGCGGGAGGCGGCTCGGCGTTTTCCCGGCCGGATCGTGGTTGGGATCGACGCGAAAGAGGGGTGCGTGGCAGTCGAAGGCTGGCTCGATCAGACGGCTACGACCGTCGGTGAGGTCGCGCGTCGATTCGAAGATGCGGGGGTCGTGGCGATCGTTCACACCGACATCGCGCGGGATGGAACCCTGGCGGGCCCCAACCTCGACGCCACCGAAGAACTCGCCGCCTGGGGGCAGACCCCCGTGATCGTCTCGGGCGGTATCCGCTCCGATAGCGACTTGCGGCGCGCCGCGTCGCTCGTCGATCGCGGGGTTTCCGGCGCGATCGTCGGCCGCGCCCTGTAC
>JACZXC010000232.1 GCA_022571825.1 Myxococcales bacterium
GCTTCGCCGCCCGCAACCCCGGAAACAACCTGCTCTATCTGATCCTGGCCCTGATGCTCTCGTTCCTCGTGCTCTCCGGCGTGCTCTCGGAATCCGCATTGAGGGGCATCCGCGTCAAGCGGCGCCTCCCCCGGGAGTTCCAGATGGGTACCTCGAGCCGAGTGGTCCTGGAGATCGCGAATCATCAGCGGTGGGTGCCCGCCTTCGCCGTGGTGGTGGAGGACTGCGTCCACTCCCGGGGTTTCGTGGGCCGGGTCTTCTGTCTCCGGATCGGCCCGAACACCTGCGAAACACGCAGCTACCGGCACCAACCCGACCATCGGGGCGAGATGAAATTCCTTAAATTTCAAGTATCTACACGGTTTCCCTTCGGGCTCTTCTCGAAGTCTCTTGAACTCGAGGCTGCCCAGAACGCCCTGGTCTATCCGGAGATCCAGGCTCGGGCGATGCTTCCCCGGTCCCGCGAACGGCATCCCCGGCGCTCGGTAGACGACGGAAGCGCGATCTCCAGGGCCGACGGCACCGTGGCCACCGGCCTGCGCGATTACGCGACGGGCGACCCGGCCCGACGCATCCATTGGCGCGCTTCGCTTCGGCGCGGCGTGCTCCAGGTCCGCCAGCTCGAGAGCGAGCAGAGTGCCGAAACCGAGGTGCGACTCCGCACCGCCGGCCGCAACGCGGAGGTCGGCTTCGAGGGCCGTGTGGTCGAGGCCGCCTCCCAGATTGCGGCCTGTCTGGCGGCGGGCCGCCGCGTCTCGCTGCGAACCGACCGCCATCACTTCGAGCCCGACCGCGGAGCCCGCCATCGGTCCCGCCTTCTGGGCTTCCTGGCGACCGTCGAGATCGACGCCGACCGCGAGCGCGCGGCAGGGTCCGGGTGAGTTCCGCCGCCCCGGACCCGGGGATGCAGCCCCCGCGACCGGCGTCCGCCTGGTTGCTCGTCACCGTGGCCGGGGCGTGCCTCTGGATCACCGGCGAGCTGGCAGTCTGGGCCATCGCCGTCCAGGGGCTCGCCATCGGGGTCTCGCTGGTTCGCCGCACCCGCCCCTTCGAATGGCAGCGGCGCGCGTTGCCCCTGAACCTCGGACTCGGGGCGATCGTCGCGGCGACGATCGCCATCGCGTTCTCGGGAGTCGCCGCCACCACGATTCCGTTGGCGCACTTCGCCGCGCTGACCCAGGGACTGCAGCTCTGCGACGCGCGGCCGCGAAAGACCGAGTTCCTGTTGGTGACCTTCGCAACGTTTCAGGTGATTCTGGCGGCCAACCTGACCGACAGCGTGTTCTTCATCCCGCTGGTGGTGGCTACGCTGCTGGCGACGGTCTGGACGCTGTTGGTGCACACCCTGCGCACGGAGGCCCTCGAGGCCGGCGAGCTGGCCTCGGTGCCCCGCGCCATCACGCCCGGGCTCCTGCGCACGACCCTCGTGGCCTCGGGGCTTTCCCTCGTGCTCGCACTGGGGTTGTTCGTGACGCTACCGCGACTGCGTTCGAGCGTGGTGCAAGGCGGGTTGCCGACGCCCGGACTGAGCACCGCCGGCTTCTCCGAGAGCGTCGAGCTCGGAACCCTCGGGCGCATCCGGCAAGACCCCACGATCGTACTCCGCGTCAAAACCGTGGCGGGCGATCCGCCGCGCCACGGCGCGGGCTACTGGCGAGGACTGGCCTTCGATCGATTCGATGGCCGCACCTGGTCGATCACGCCCCCCGGGCGCAACCGGGTTGCGGGCAGCGCCGAGATTGGCATCGACTTTGGGTCGGGTCGCGACGAAGCCAATCTCGTCCAGCGCATCGTGCGCGAGCCCGTGGCGGGCGGCGTTCTCTTCGGTGTGGGCCGGATACGCCGGCTGCAGGGAACCGTCCGGCGCCTCGAGCGCGACGCGAGCGGCGGACTCTACGCGGCAGACCAGGGAGAACACCGGGTGCGGTACACGATCGCGACTCGGCGCCGGGAATGGCGGGACGAGGATCTCCGCCGCGACCGCGCCCGACCCCCCCGGGACGGCGCTCGCACCCTGCAGCGGGTGAAGCTGTCGGAGGAGGTGAACGCCCTGGCGCGCCGAATCGCCGAGGGCTCCCTCAACGACGCCGACCGCGTGCGGGCCATCGAGACCTACCTGTTGCGCAACGGGCGCTACACCGACTCCCCCCCGGACTTCGGCGGCGCCGGAGACGCGTCGCCGATCGAGGCGTTCCTCTTGAACGAGACCGCCGGCCATTGCGAATATTTCGCATCGGCCATGGTGCTGCTGGCACGCGAGCTCGGGCTCCCGGCGCGGCTGGTCAACGGCTTCGCCGGCGGCCGAGAGAACCGCATCGGGGGCTTCATCGAGCTGTCCCGCTCGGATGCGCACGCGTGGGTCGAGGTGCACTATGAAGACGCTGGCTGGGTGCGTTATGACCCGACCCCGCCCGACCTGCGCATTCGTCACGACTCTGTGTACTCCGGGTCCACGCTGCACCAGCTGGGAAGCGCTCTCGAGTACTGGTGGTTTCAACGGGTGGTGGGCTTCGATCGCTCGGACCAGATGCAAGCCCTCAAGAGCGCGTGGCTGGCGTGGAAACGGGTCGGACGCGATCGCGAGAGCGTCGGGCAGCCGTCGCCCGGGGCTTGGCCCCGGATCGACGCCGTGGCCTGGCGCGAGATGGGCGGCCTGATCATCGCCCTGGGCGCGGCGGTCGTACTCTTCCGGAGAACCCGAGGGGCCGGGCCGCCGCCGCATCTCCATCCCGACTACGCCGAAGCGCTGCGACTGTTGGCACGACTACGCCTGGAGCGAACCGCCTCCGCGACACCCCGCGATTTCGCGCGGCGCGTGGCGACGTCGCTTCCGGTCACCGGGCCGGCCTTCTCAGCGGTCACCGAGGGCTACCAAGCCCATCGTTTCGGCGGCCGTCGATGGCACACATCGAATCGGGACCTGCGCGCGCTGCGCGATGCGCTCAGGCGGGATCGACCTTGAGAACCTTCCACCCGTTGCCCACGGTTCTGATCGCCAATCTCTCGGCATCGGAAACCGTGCTGCACTCGACCGTCACCGAACGTGTACGCGAGCCCCCGACCTGCGACAGGCGAACTCGATAGCCAAGTTTGGCCGCCGGTGGGGCCATCCGGGGCGGAAGCTTCCTTTTCCTCGTCGCCTTCTTCTTCTTGGCCTGGGCGGCGGGCGCGGCCGGTGTCTTCGCCTTCTGGGCTTCGCCCCCCGGCAAATTGGTTCGCGTGAGGTTGGCGAAGAACTCGTAGAACTCCGGGGGTGGCAGATCGATGCGCAGGCCCAGCCCGCCCTTGGCAATGCTTCGCAGCTCGGGTGGGACCAGCTTGGCGCGGGCCACCTGGGCCTGCATCTGCACCGTCTGGTTGGTCCCGATCCCCATCTCGAGCTCCACGATCGCTCCCGGTTCCAGCTTCGCGCTGGTCTGCACGAAGACCCCCTGAGGGGAAACGTCCAAGACCACTCCGGTATAACGCCGACCCCCAGAGGTGAGGGCGCAGCTCACGCGCTTCTTCACCCGGGCATGCCGGCGTTTGTTCTCCATTTGACCCTCCCGGGACGTGGCGGAATACGTGCTGATTTCGGCCGGAGCCGGCCGGGGCTTGAGAGGGTGCCCGGGCTGCGAGCCCACGCGCTCCGCCGCTCAGGGGACTCCGGTGATCGGATGCGTTTGGGGAATCAGCCTCACGTCCGGCAGGACCCGACCGATGCGGGTCACCAACGCCAACAATCGCCCGGCGTCCGGGGTCTTCGATACGGCCCCGAACGGGGTGACGGGCTGCACCACGATCGGAGTCCTGGCGTCGGTCGCGGCAATGCGAGCGCACAACTCGTCGATCTCGCGATCCTGGGTATCGGGGGTCACCACCACCTTGACCAGCACTTCGGGAGCGCGCCGGGCCACGCGCAGGAATCGTTCGTGGGCCTCGTGAAAGTCCGCTACGGCTCCGAGGCGCCGGTCCGAGGCGCGCTTCACATCGCTGGCGAGCTTCCAGTCCATCGAGACCACGTCGATCGTATCCACCAGCGATTCCAACGCCTCGGTGTGAAGTCCGTGGGTCTCGAGATAGATGCGCGCCCCCATCTGCCGCAGGGCCCGGGCCAACGCCCCCGCCGCCACGGGCTGGAGCAACGGCTCGCCCCCCGTCAAGCTCGCAAAGCGGTGCGCGCCGAGATCGAGGGCTTCGGCCGCCTTCACCGCATCAACAATCGCGACCGGATTGGCGACGACCCGGAAAGCTCCGCGACCCCGTTGGGTCTCGATGCGACAACGGGCCGCGGGCTTCCAGGTCTGGGGCGAGTCGCACCAACGGCAGCGAAGATCACACTCGCCGAAGCGGAAGAACAGCGTCGTCTCGCCGATGTGGGTGCCCTCGCCCTGAATCGAGGAGAAGATCTCGACCAGATTCGCGCCGGTCACAGGTCGCGGGTCCTCCAGCCGGGCCGCGCGCTCACTGATTGCTTGCGCTCGGGCTCCGGCACGATCTCGAGTCGGCCTCCTCCCGCTGATCCGAAATCGGAAAGGGGCATCGGGGCTAGCCCTCGAGAATCGATCGCCCCATGGCGATCTCGCGGATCACCTCGTCGAGGCGATCTTCCAGCCGAGACAGGCCCGCCACCCGCATCCGCGCCACGCGGTCCGCGTTGGGGAGGCGCTGGATCCAGGCGTGCTTCGCGGCGAGATGATCGACCATTCGGCCCAGATCGAAGGGCCGCCGCCCCCGCACATCGTCGCCGCCGAGGATGATCAGTTCGCTCTCCCCCGAGTCTCCGTCGCCGTCGATCAGCGAGAGAGACATTTCCGCTCGATAGCGCTCTCGGGCCACACGGGCGACGAAGTGTACGTCGAGGTTCGCCGGCGTGGGGATCACCACCATCGTGTACCCCCCGAAATGAACCAGCCGGAAGTCCCGCTCGGAGACGAAGCCCACCTCGGGCGGCTCGATGGGCGTTGGGCACTTGGCAGCTTCCCGCGCCAGGTCGCTCGGTCGACCCGCGAGCAGTGGATCCACGGCCGCGCGCTGTTCTCCGGTCCGGCCGGCGATCTCCGTCAGCCGATGCCACCACACCCGGCCCCAGCGCTCGAAGTCGTGCTCGCTGAAGCACCCCGTGACGAGCTCCACGAGCTTGTCCGAGAAGCGACTTCGCCGAGTGCGGCCGGCCAGCACCGCCGGGAGCGAACTCCCGGCCCCGCTATCGATGTGAACATTGTCGGCGCCAATCAGCTGAATCAGCCGCTCGATATCTTCGGGCGGCCAGTCGTGGTGGTCAAACCAGCTCAGGCGATCGACGTACAGGGCCGACGCCTGCAACGCATCGTGGGACGGCGCAAAGCCCACCAGATGGATCGGTGTCCCCTCGCGAAGATCGGTGGCGACGCCGCGGAAGAACGTCATGAGCTCGTCCTGGGGGTACACCCAGAAGCCCTCGATCAGCCGAAGGTCGCGGGCGAGCAGGACGGCGGCTACCACCGAGGTGCGGTCCGC
>JACZXC010000233.1 GCA_022571825.1 Myxococcales bacterium
GGGCACTCAACGCCAAGATGAGTTCGACACGGGTGCTTGCCTCGGGGGGCTGCACGCCCAGGGGCATGCCATTGATTTCGACGATCTGGCACACCGGCTGGTAGGCGGGGGCCCACTGCACCAGATCACCCACCTTGAGCGGCTTGGCGTACCGATCCTGTGGGTGCACCAGCCCTGTCGTCACCCGTTCGACAAACTGCTTGTGATGATGCTCACGCAGCGCCCGTATGTTGCGGTCGCCGCCGATGCTTAGTGGACGATGCCTGTTCGCGGCCATGTACAGGCTCCTTTATGTGGTCGGGGCGCGGCCGCCTGGGGCGGTAACTGGGTCCGTGGGCGCTGCCGATCCGCCGATGGCCGGCATGGACAGGCTGCCGTCTGCCGGCGCGCCAGCATCAGCGGGCGGTGTGACAGGCGTCGCCTCCGCATCGGCACCCGGTGGTGTCTCGGGCGGTGGCGGTGGGCCCGCCGCGCCGCACAGCGCGTGGCCGCGACCTGGACACCTTTTTCGGGCTGGTGACGATGGTCGGGCAACCGGGCGAACCGGCTGCTTTTTACGAGCGGCTCTCGAACCTGATTACCCAACAATACTATAATAATGGCGGCAGCATCACGGCAGCCTTGCAAGACGCTATCGCTACTGCCAACGCCTCGCTGTTGGCAGAGAATATGAACCGCGAGCAGCCGGGCCTGGCCGGTCTGACGTGCACCGTATTGCGCGGCAGCGAAATCATCGTGGCGACGATTGGCGACACGCGAGCGTTCTTGTTGCGCGCCGACCAGGTGGAGCGGCTGGTCCCCGGGGCCGCGCCCCAGCCGTTGCGCGCGTCGGACCCCGAGGTCGACCGCGTGGCCCGCGAGATGCTGCGATGAGCGGCGGCCGGGTCACGGCGCGCGTGCGGTGGTGGCGGGGCGCCTGGTGGGTCTTCGCCCAAGGGCCCGGCATTCGCACCGTGTCCGGCCGCAGGGCGAAGAAGGTGGGGCCGACCGAGGAGGACCGCACTCAGGCCGAAAAGATCGCGGAGCGGCTGCGCCACGCGGGTACGCCGACCGGCGGGGCACTGACGCCCTTGCCGGTCGACCAAATGCTGCGCGACTGGTTCGAGGCCCACCGCGCCACCCTGAAGAAGTCCACCCGCGGCACGACCAGCAGCATGATCGAGTGCCACTTGGTTCCCTACTTCGGCAATCGCGACCTGCGCGACGTCACCCGCGCGGACCTCCTGGCCTTCGCCACCCAGAAGGTGGAGGAGGGCAAGTCGCCGAAGCTCGTGGGCAACGTCCTGGGCGTCCTGCGCCGCGTGATGAACCTCGCCATGCAGGAGGGGCTCCTCGAAAACAACGTCGCGAGCAAGCTGGGCGAGATCGTCGGCCGTTTGGAACGCAGCCACGCCAGTGAGGTTCGCCAGGTCGATTCTTGGACCCGGGAGGAGGTGGCCGCGATCCTCGACCTCGCGCGCGAGAAGGAGCCGCGGGCCTACCCCGTGCTCCACGTGCTGCTATCGAGCGGCATGCGCCGCGGCGAGGCGCTGGGCCTCCAGTGGCGCGACATCGACTGGTCGCGGCACAAGATCCACGTTCGGCGCTCGCGCGTCCGCGACCGAACCGGGACCCCCAAGAGTGGGAGGGCCCGCCAGGTCGACATGAGCCCACAGCTTGAAGCGGTGCTGCGCGCCCTCCAGGCCGAGCGGCGGCGCCAGCGACCGTGGCGAGACCCCGACGGCTGGCTCTTCACGTCGCGCGACGGCCGGATGCCCATTGGCGAGACCGTTTTCAAGCGCTCCTGGCAGCGCCTTCGCCGCCACTTCGCCCAGCGCGGCATCCGGCTGCTCACGCTCCACTCGGCCCGGCACACGTGGGCGACCCTCGCCATCCGCGCCGGCAAGAGCCTCCGGTGGATCGCGGAGCAGCTGGGCCACTCCGACCCCGCCATCACGCTCCGGATCTACGCGCACGTGTTGCCCGACGAGGCCGTGGACCTCAGCTTCCTCGACTTCGAAACCAGTTGCTCGAAAAGCAACTCCGTAGCAACTGGCAAGTCGGCCCCGTCGAGGGCGATCGCGCAACGCCGCGAAGTTTCGGAGTGATTTGGCACGCCGGGAGGGATTCGAACCCCCGACCCCCAGGTTCGAAGCCTGGTGCTCTATCCAGCTGAGCTACCGGCGCGTGGGACTCCGTGGGCGTCTGGATACCGGACACGGCGGGGTCGCGCCAGCGCGGGCCGGGACGAACGCCGTCGGCAGGCCTTTACCGACGGGGAATGCCCCGTTTCGGTGTGTCTGTTACGCTGCCCTCCATGTGCGATTCCGTCGTCGCCGTCGGTCAGGAGACGGCGTCGGGCACGACCCTCTTCGGGAAGAACAGCGACCGCAAGGGAGGGGAATGCCAGCCCTTCGTGCAACATGCCGAGGCCAGCCATCCGGCGTCGGCCAAGGTTCGCTGCACCCACGTCGAAATCCCGCAGGTGGCCGAGACCTACCGGGTCATGGGGCACTCGCCCTGGTGGGTGTGGGGCTTCGAGCAGGGCGTCAACGAGCACGCCGTCGCGATCGGCAATCACACCATCTTCACGAATGAACCGATCGAGGAGCAGCCTGGGCTGATCGGGATGGATCTGGTTCGACTGGGCCTCGAGCGAGGCCGCGACGCCCGAGAGGCGCTGGAAGTGATCGCCACTCTGATCGAAACCCACGGCCAGGGAGGCCCCGCACTGGCCCCCGGGGTCGGCGCGTACCACAACAGCTTCCTTCTGGCCGATCCGGCCGAAACCTGGATCCTGGAGACCTCCAACCGGCGCTGGGTGGCGCGACGGGAGCGGCTCGGCGCGGTGTCCAATCACGTCTCCCTCGGTGTCGACTGGCAGATCAGCTCCCGCGACCTCGAGCCCTTTGCCCGGTCGCGAGGGTGGTGGCAGAAGGCCGGCCGGGTGGACGTGGCCGCTGCCTACCGAGACCGCAGGATCCCCGGCTTCGTCTCCGAGGGTCGCCACCGCCGGGCGAACGACCTGTTGCGGGAAGGTCGGGGCCGCCATACGGTGGCAACGTTTCAGGAGCTGCTGCGCGATCATCTGGACGGCGGAACGGTCTGGCACGACGATGCCAATCCCGACGAGGAACGCTACTACACACTCTGCGCCCACAGCGATCCGATCTCCTGGACAACCGCAAGCCTGATCGCACCGCTTCCCGAGGATCGGTCCGGCCCGTGGCCGGTCTGGATTTCCTTCGGAACGCCCTGCACGGGTGTGTTTCTTCCCGTCTACCTCGAGAGTGTTCTGCCCCCGGCGCTCGCCCAGGGCGGCGAACAGCCCGACGCGGACTCGTTCTGGTGGACTCTCAAGCATCTTCAGGACGCCGCCTCCGAGGACTGGGCTCGAAATACACCGCTGCTTCGCACGGCCTGGGCGGAGTTCGAGGAAGAGGTCGAGGCCGAGCGACTCGAAGTCGAGGCGGCGGGTCGAGTCGCCCTGGCCGCGAACGGCCGCGATGATCTGGCGCGGATCCTCAGCGACTTCATGGCGCGAGTCGTTGAAGATGCCATCAAGCGCGCGGAGATGCTCCGCACGCGCCTCTCCTAGCGGATCTCCCGTCGATTTCTGCGCTGCTGTCGCTCTCTGGAACGAGCGCAGTCAGGCGGAGGCAGAGCGCGCAGCAACCGCGGAAGCCGGTCGCACCGTGTGCGCGCGGGGGAAGTAGTCTGCGCGCACGACCCACGGAACGCTCAGTGCGATCAGGATTCTGCGCTTGGTCGCCTGTCGACAGGGCCGGCCCTTTTCGACCGCGTGGATCGTACGTGCGGAGATCCCCGCCCTGTCGGCCAACTCAGTCTGGGTCCAACCCAAGGCCTGTCGAGCGGCTCGGATGCGGTTCATGACTCGAAGCTCCGGTCGTGGCAGTGGCAGGCTCGATGCTAGCGCCCTTGGCCGAGGACGGCGAAGAGTCGCGCTCCACCCAGCTCCCGGGGAGATCAATTTTTGATATCGATATCAATGGGTTACGAGACCGATCCAAGAGATCCCGAGGGGATCAGCCCCCTTCGGGGTCCCATCCACGCCCCGTCACGCAACCGATCCCCCGGCTTCCAGGCCGGAGCCGCGGGCCGCGCCGGCTGACCGGGACACCGACCGAGAGGCGACGCCTCGTTCGCCTCCCTGGTTTGTCGAGTCGGCGTCGAATCTCGGACTTGTTTTCCAATGTGAGTCGGGACATAGAGAACAATATCTCTTCCCCGAGATGGCGGTGGGCGGTGGGGCACTGTTTGACATGGACGGGGACGGCGACGTCGACCTTCTGGACTTCGCCCTGTTCAAGAACCGCTTCACCGGGCCCCTGCCGTAATGGGGGACCGCAGCGGTTCGCGTTCCGGCGGTCCGGGCGCGCATGGCGCGTCGGATCGTTGGTGAATCGTTTCGGAGTTACTTTGCTTGGAATGAGGGGGTCAGGCTTGCCTACTGACTCTTGGCAGCACCGGGGTCCTGAACCTAGAGTAGCGTCGCTTGCTTTCTGCCTGCCTCCCTTCTCTTGGCGTCATGGCTGAAACAAGTCAATCCTTGATCCTACCGACCAACCGCGCACTTTGCAATTCGAGTCGCATGATCTCGCGGGTGACAGCGTTCTTGTTCATCGCCAGGAAGTGCCGGGGGGTTCGCGCGGGTTTTCTTTGGCGGTTTGCTCGGTGGGCCTTGATCCCGATGGGTGACTCGGGCGTGCCTTGCGGCAAAGCATCCAACCAGCGACGGCCCCGGGCGCGTACCAGGGACACCGAGCGGCTGACGCGGCGACCGAACGAAGGCTGGGCCCGGCGCGCCGGGAGATGCTTGAGGCTGAACAACAACAGGAACAGTCCCCCAATGATGTAAACATCCTTTGTCTTTGGGCTCCATTTGAACAGATCCCCGACCGTTTGCTCGCCTTCATGATCTCCGTTTTTCTACTGCAGACTAAATTTCGACCACAGTTGATGGCGGACCCCGACAAACTCAAGCTCGGCGGCGAGGAACGCATCATTACCGCGCATTTCTCGGATCTCGCCAAATTCTCCACCATCTCCGAGCATTTGGGCAGTCCCGAAGATTTGGTGGCCCTCTTGAATCGCTACCTGGCGCCTTTGACCAATACCATCTTGGACCACCGCGGCACTTTGGACAAGTACGAGGGCGACGCTATTATCGCCTTCTACGGTGCTCCGCTGGAGGTCCCCGACCACGCGGAGCTGGCCGTCAAGGGCGGCCTTGAGGAACAGGCCATTTGCCTGGCGATGGAGGCCGAGCTGATGAAAGAGGACATCCTCCCCCCCGGTTTGGGCTTTGTCACCCGCATCGGGCTCAATACCGGCAAGGCCGTGGTGGGCAACATGGGCAGCGAGAACGCCCTCAACTACACCATGATGGGCGACACCGTCAACCTCGCCGCCCGCCTGGAGGGGGCCAACAAATTCTTCGGCACCACCTACATGATCGGCGCCAACA
>JACZXC010000234.1 GCA_022571825.1 Myxococcales bacterium
CTGCAAGCGATCGCTCTCGTACGCGTACCGCTCCAGCAAAGCGCGCACGGGAGCCGTGTCGATCGGCGCGAAGAAGGCGACTACCTCGACGTCACGGTCGAGGCCGGCGAGCAGCTTCTGGGTCTGGTCCGAAAGGGAGTGGATCTGGGCTTCGCTCCAGTCGAAGCGAACCGTGTAGCGCGACGCCAAAAAGCCGACCATGCCCAGAATCGCGATGCTCAGAGCCGCCGTCAGGATCGAGCTCGTCCCATAGGTTCCGGCCCGTCGCGTCTCCCCCGAGCTCACGCGCTCTCGCAGGCTGTCGAGGCTCATGGCCCCGGCGCCCACGAGCAGCAGGAGGCCCCCGACCAGATTCGCCCCGATCCAGAACGGATCCGAGGGTGCGCCGAAGAGCGCCAATAGAAAGCTCAACAGGCCGAAGACGACCCCGACCAAGCCGAACGCGCCGATCAGTGCGGCGTTGCCCGTCACGCCCTCATCCTTCGTGCCGGCGCCGACCCGCGCTCATCGCCATCGCGCGGTCTCGACGGCCGTCTTGGTGAGCACCAGGAAGGTCCCGATCATGACGGCGAAGTAGACGAGATCCGAGGTGGTCACCAGGCCCCGCACCAGCTCCTCGAAGTGGGTGTTGGTGGAGAGATAACTCAGGATCGCGCCAACCGACGCGCCGCCTCCGGCCACTCCGAGCTCGGAAATGGCGGGGAGCAGCAGCAGACACAGCAAGAGCACGAAGCTGATCAGGAACGCGAGGACCTGGCTCCGGGTCAGTGACGACGCAAAGGCGCCGATCGCGACGTAGATCCAACCGACCAGCAGCAAACCCAACAGACCGGAAAGGGTTTTCCCGAGCTCCGGATCCCCGTAGAAGAACAGCAAGCCCGGGTAAAACCCCACCACGGCCACCAGAAGCAGCACGAAGAGTGCACCCGCCAGGAATTTTCCCAAAACGATGTCCCAGATCGTGAGGGGGCTGGTGAGCAGCAGCTCGTGGGTCCCCTGGACCTTCTCGGCGGCGAACAGCCCCATGGTGATACCGGGAATCAGGAACAACAACACCACCGACATCGAGCCGTAGAACTCGCCGATCAGGCGATCGTTCAGATTGAGATCGGCCAGAACGTCGAAGGCCTGGAATTGTTGGGCGCGAACGACCACGTCAGAGAACCAGGCCACCCCGAGGATGAAGAAGAAACCGGCGAGCACGGCGAACAGGCTCAACACGCCGTAGGCCACCGGCGAAACGAACAGACCTTGCAGCTCTCGGCTCGCCACGGTGACCACGTGCTTCACGACTCGACCTCCTCGGCGACGTCGTGGGTGGTCTCCCGGGCGAACAACTCCTCCAGGGATCGCCCATCTCGCGTCAACTCCTCGAGGGGTGCATCCACGGTCTTGCGTCCCTCGTTGATCAGGATCACGCGCTGACAGATGGCCTCGACCTCGGGGAGGATGTGGGTCGAGAGGATGACCGTGCGTTGGTTCCCGTCCTGGGGAGAGGTCAAATCGGCGATGAGCTGGCGGATGTCTCGAACCTGGAGCGGGTCCAGGCCCAGCGTCGGCTCGTCGAGCACCAGGACCGGTGGATCGTGCACGATGGCCTGGGCCAGACCCACGCGTTGCCGGAAGCCCCGGGAAAGATTTCCGATCACCCGCGACCGCACCTCGGTCAGCCCACAACGCTCCAGCGCCCGGTCCACGGCCGGAGCGCGCGCCCGCCGCGCGACGTCCTTGATCTTCGCGACGTAGGTCAGATACGCGGTCACCGTCATCTCGAGGTAGAGGGGCAGTTGCTCCGGCAGATAACCGACGCAGCGCCGGGCGGCCAACGGCTCGCTGAAGATGTCGTGACCGGCAATGATCGCGGTTCCGTCGGTCGGCGGCATGAAGCCCGTCAGGATCCGCATCGTCGTCGTCTTTCCGGCTCCGTTGGGTCCGAGAAAACCGACGATCTCGCCCTTTCCGATCTTGAACGACACGTCGGCTACGGCGACCAGGTCGCCATAGCGCTTGGAGATTCCCCTGGCCTCGATCACCCGCGACCCCCGGCGGAGCACCGAATCTCTTCCTCGTTCGCGGCATCCGCGATGCGGTTGCGTCTGTCCCGCCGTCTGTTCCGGGGGACGGGCATCTCGGATTGCGGTTCGAGTGACGCAGTCATCGGATTCATGGGAATTGCGTGGTACACAGCCGATGTGGCGAAAGTTCGAGGTCCTGGCGGGCGCCGACTATACCCGGGGGTCGTCAACACGCAACTGGCAGGCCCGATCAGGGGGGATATCCTGAATCCGATGCGATTTCTTCCGGCGCTCCTGGCGTCTGCGGCCCTGTTCGGAGCCTTGGCCGCGACGGTCCGTGCGTCGGAACCCGCCGCGACGGTTTCGATTCCCCGACTCGGGATCCCGGAATTCGACGCCGCCGGGGAGTCCGGCGCCTACTGCACGAGACTCGGGTGTCTCGGAGCGTCCCCCTCGCCCTTCGGTGAAGCCGCCGGGTTTGGCGCCGCCGTACTCGCCGCGGGCTGGCTGGGTCGCCGGCACCACGGCCTGCATCGCTGATCGCTGCCCCGGACCCGCGGCTCAGGCGTGGATCGTGAGCCACTGAAACGAGCTCGAAGAGCCCGGTACGCGGCCCCCGCGTCCGAGGGTGTACCGGAGCGATTGGCCGCCCTGGGAACCGCCGATGATCTCTTTGAAGGCCCCGATCTTGGCCTCTGGGTCTTCCGGATTGAGGCCGTGGAAGACGATCTCCACCTCCGGCTTGGCATCGAGGACATTGAGTACCAGCGTCGCCAGCGTGAAGAGCTTTCCAATCCCTTCGACCGCTTCGACCGAGAATCGGGGTACCTTGATCTGGGATAGCTCGAAGCCGTATTCCAGGCGCATGACCCGCCTCCACCACCCTCGCCGGGCGCCGCAGGTTCACCTCGACGGAGAATCGTGTCAAGAGAGCCGCGGGAACTCCCGGGCGACGGCTACCGGTTCTCCTGGCTGGATTCGACGGCCAGGTTCGTCAGGCGCGCGACGAGCTCCTCACGGGTGATGATTCCCTTTTCGACCAGGAGCTGAGTCAGGGCCCGCAGGACCGAATCGGAGGACGTGCCACTGGCTCCGGGAACGGTCTCCAGAACTTCCGAAGGCCCCTCGACTTCGCCTTCGCAAGCATCGGGCAAGGTCGCGTCCAGGTCGAGCCCACCCCCCGACTCTTCCGGCTCGCCCAAGTCGTCCGGTTCCCCCAGGTCGCCCGGTTCGTCCAGGTCGCCCAGGTCGTCCAGGTCCAGGATCTCCAAGTCGGCGAGGGGATCGGGCTCTCCATCGACATCGAGCTCCGGACCCGGCTCGGAGGCCGAGGGGTCGAGGACGGCGCCGTCACCGGGCGGCGCCCAATCGTAGTGGCGGGCCAGCGCCTCCTGGAGGTCCGAGGGCGCTGCGAGCACCGGTCGGATCTTCATCTGGCAGAGCTGGCCCAGCTCCTCGATCGCATTGGCATCCCCCGGGTCTTCCATCGCCACGTAGAGCGAGGGAACGCCGCCCTCGTTCTTGAGCAACAGCGGCAGGCAGTGGTGTTTTTCCGCCTGATCTGGGGGAACCAGGTCGAGCAGCTCGGAAGCGATTCTTTTGCCCGTGAGGCGCACGAGGGGCAACGAGAGCTGATCCGCGAGGACCTTGATCAGGGTCGTCTCATCCACGAGCCCCATCCTCACCAGCGTCATCCCCAGCGGTCGGCCGGCCTTTTTCTGCTCGATCAGCGCCAGCAGCAGCTGCTGGGAGTCGATGGTGCCGGCCCCGACCAGGAGCTCTCCTAGCTTCTTTGCCATCGAACCCCTCGTATCCCCGATCCGCGTCATCGGCAGGCTCCGAAGCGGACCTTACGTGAATTGGCTCCAGGGTCGATCCGCTGGGAGCATCCAAGGCCGGCAGATTCGGCGCGGCGCACTCGCCGGTCAAGGCACACGCGCCGCGATCACAGAAACTTCAGGATCGTCGCGTCCTCGAGCCGCCGATAGAAGCAGTTCGGACGCGCGCGACCGGCCTCGTCACGGGTGTGGCACACGCCTCCGGTCCTGGGGCGCACGCGGTAGACCAGCGAATTCTGTTCGCAGTTCACGCGCACGTCGACCAGGTCGAGAACGTCGCCAGACCCGTCTCCCTTTGGCCAGAGCTCGTCGCGGGAGATCGACCAGAGCACCGCGCGCCGGGTTTCCAGGGTTTCGCGCAGGGACTCCTGGTTGGCATAGGCGACGAACAGCACCTCCTTCGAGTCCGCGTCTTGCAGAACGACCGGTACCACGCGCTGGCCACGCTCCGCCAACCCCGTCAGCTTGCCGAAGTCGAGGCTGAGGCGGGTTCCCTCCTCGATCGAATTCATACCAACCTCCGAGTTCGGCAGTCCCGGTCCGGGTCAGGCGGGGTCAAGCCGAAGGGTGAGAGCCGAGCGGATGGAGCTAGGGGCGCGCGTCGGGAAAGTGATGGCGAGCGAGGGATTCGAGGGCATTGCGGAACATTCGGGCGATGAACCAGCGCATCGCCCCTCCCAGGCCGGGAATCCGGGAATTGAAGTGGCAACGCCAGACGAGACGCGTGCCGTCGCCGTCCGGCTCGAAGCTTACTTCGCCCATGTGATCCCGGATCGGCCCCCGGTCGCCGACGATGCGGTAGGTCATGCGCTTGGGCGGCTCGAATTCGACCACCTGCTCGCGCATGTTCCCCCTCGCGAAACGGCGAATCGCGCCGACCCCGTTGACATGGGGGTCGCCGGCCGCCTCCAGCGTCACCTCTCCGAACCCCGCCCACTCGCTCCAGCCAACATGGTCGGTATAGATGTCCCAGACGGCCTGGGGCGAGCCGGTGAACCGCCGTTCGACCTCGACTTCTTGCATGCCGCTCACCCTAGCAGAGATCGCCCCAGGCCCGACGCCCAGTCTACCCCCGCGATCTCCGCGAGGACCTCATCCTCGCGACGCTCGGATCGCTGCCTCGCTCATCGATCGAGGAACACCGGGGCGCCCGCGCGAACTGGACTAGCATTCGACGCTGTGTCTTCCGGACCCGAGGAACCCGCCGAACCGCGACCGGCTCGACCCGAACCGGGCGGGTCAGCCGAAAACGAGCTGACCCGCCGTCGGCGCGTCCACGTCGAGATCACCCTGGTTCGCCACGGTGAGCCGGATTGGACGCCGACGGGGGGCCCCTCGGTCGCAAATCCCAGACTCACGCGATACGGGGTGGCCCAGGCCCGCGCATCCGCCGCCGCCATCGCCAAGGCCGGCGTCGACGCCATCTACGTCAGCGCGCTGGCCCGCGCCCAGGAAACCGCCGAGCCCCTGGTCGAATCGACGGGCGTCGCAGCCATCACGATCGACGCGCTGGCCGAGATCGATCCCGGTGCCCACTGCATGACCCGCGACCAGGTCCACAGCTATTTCGTCGAGGCGATGCTACGCC
>JACZXC010000235.1 GCA_022571825.1 Myxococcales bacterium
CTCTCCTTCAGTCCCGAGCTTGTCCAGCGACACGGGGGCAGCCGTCCCTGCCAGACACCGGTCACGGGAACTCGTCCCCGATCCGGGAATCGGCTGGTTCGCCCTAATTCTGAAATGCGGATCCCGAAAACCGGGATCCCCGAGGGGAATTCGCTACCGGGCGCGGACCCGGATGCTGCCGCCCGAGGTCCGAAGCCGCAGAGTCTGGCCACCCCCGTTGATTGTGCCCACGACGCGGCTGGGATCCAGCTCCCCGCGCACCGTGATGCCGTGCTCGATCTCGACCCGACCGCCGCGGGTCCGGGCGTCGAGGTCGACCCCTGCATCCTCGGGGAACTGGACCTCGATGCCCCCTCCCGAGGTCTCGAGCTGGCCCGCCGGCTCGTCCGTGAAGCGAACCGAGATCCCACCCCCGCTGGTGTGGAGATCGACCTCACCCCCCACGTCCGTGATCTTGATGGGACCCCCGCTGGTCCGGGCCTCGACATCGCCGCTGATCTCGGAGCCGCGAATGCGCCCGCCGGAGGTTCGCGCCACGAGATTGCCGTGGATCTCCTTCGCCTCGATCGAGCCACCCGAGCTTCGCAGGTCCACGTTGCCCTCGATCGCGTCCACCTCGACGGAACCGCCGCTGGTACGAGCCACGACCTCGCCGCGAATCCCCTCGATCTCGATGCTGCCGCCGTGGGTGCGGATCTCGAGGTCGTAGTGCCTGGGGACCTTGAGGCGAACCCGCAGCCGGGTGCCTCCCAGAAGCTGGGCCCATCCGCCGACGTCGGCGCTGAAGAAGACGTCGACGCCGTTTCCGGTGAGCCGGAATTCCAGCGAGCGCGCGGCCACGCCACCCACCCGGGCATCGACCCGCACTTCGTGGTCGTCGTGGCTCTCGACCTCGACGGACCCGCTTGCCAGGTCGACCTGAAGGCGTCCTCCGGGCCGGGCGGCGATCCGGTCCTCGTAGTCCTTCGCCATCGCGGACGGGGCCAGGCAGCCCAGTATCGCGATGGCCAATGCCATCGTCCCGGCGACTCGGCCCATCATAATCTCCGTGCTATCGCTCCACCGGCTCTATCGCTGGCCCACATGGATTCCACCCCGCGCGGTGAAGAGTCGGAGGGTCGCTCCGCCTCCATTGATCGGACCGCGCACGCGATCGCCCCCCCCGCCTCCGGGAACCGAGATCCCGGTCCCGAGCTCGACTCTCCCGCTTCGGCTCACCGCGTCGAGCTCCGCTCCACGACCGCTGGGAATCAACACACGGATTCCCCCTCGGCTGGTCTCGAGAACGCCGCCCGGCTCGCCGACGAAGCTCGCAAAGATGCCTCCCCGCTCGGTCTTGACGTCCACGTGTCCGTTCACCTCGCGCAATTCGATTCCACCGCGATCGGATCTCACGAGGATCGACCCGTCGATGTGGACCAGGTCGACTTCGCCGCGCTCGGTGTCGATCTCCACACTGCCGGTGATCCATCGCATCGTGACGTCGCCACGCGTGACCTTGACATCGACATCGCCCAGCACCTCGGAAACGCGGATGTCGCCGCTTCCCGTGCGCAACTTCACTGTCCCCTCGGCCCCGATCACCTCGATGGACGCGTCGGCGGTGCGCGCGCGCACGGGTCCGTTCACCTCCTCGACGGTGATCGGCCCCGCGGTGCAGCGCAGATCGAGGGCGAACTCGCGGGGCACACGGATGGAGACCTGGATGTTCGGGCCTCCGAACAGCCAGGCGAAGGCTCCCTCGACCCGGCCATAGACCCGAACGCCGCGCTCGGTTTTGTCCACGCGGAAGCGCACGCCCGAGGCTCCCCATCCACTCGCGTGGGCCAAGATCCGAACCTCGTTGGCGTCGTGGGCGAGGACCTCGAGGGATCCCGGATCGGGTCGCAGGCCGTCCCCCAAGTCCAGGTCCACCTCCAGCCGTCCCCGGGGCTCCACCTGGATCCGCTCGTCCACCGCCTCGGAGGGAGCGCATGCGGGTAGGACCGCAACCATCAGCCACCCGGCCACCGCCTTGCGCGTCGCTCTGCCCAGCACCTGGGGCCTCCGCCCTGCCCACGGGGTTCGATACAGCAAGCCTCGTGCCGGGCTCGAGGGCGCAGGGAGCCCCTCGCACCCCTGCGCTGCAGGAGCCCGGCTGCACCTGCAGTCTGCTGTGTGCGGCCCGCGCTTGACGGCCGGCACTCCGTTGGTGAATCGTCGGGAGCTGCCATGAGGGGCCAACTCCATCGAAGCGACCGACGGATCCTGAACCTCGGCCTGCTCGTGGGCTCGTCGGTTCTCGCGATCGGCTTGTTCGAAGGGATTCTGCGCGCGGTCGGGTTCTCCTTCGCGTTCGCCCCGGAGCGGGTCGAGTTCGGCTATCCGGATCCGGTGGTGCTCGAAGACCGATTCGTCGCCGACCCCGACCTCTTCTGGGTACCGCCCAGGTATCACCGGGCGCTGGCCGGCATCGCCCGACGCAAGCCCCAGATCCTGTTTCTGGGCGACTCCTGCACCCGGGGGCCATACCCCCGAATGTTCCTGCGGCGGATTCGCGCGCTGCACCCCGAGGTCGCCATTGCCGGCGACACCCTCGGCATCGGCGGCTGGTCTTCCTACCAGGGGCTCCAGCAGCTGCGCCGCGACGTCGCTCCCCTCCGACCGCGCGTCATCACCCTTTATTACGGATGGAACGACCACTGGATCGGCTTCGGACTCGAGGACAAAGAGATCCACGGGTTGAGCACTTCGTGGCTCGCGCGGCTCGAAGGCCTGCGCCTGGCCCAGCTGCTGCTCAAGGCACAGCTCGCGCTGCGGACCCGAGGCCAGGCGGCACGACCGCAACGGGTCACCCCCGAGGATTTCCGCGCCAACCTGATCGAGATGTGCGACCTGGCGCGGGATCATGAAATCGTCCCCGTGTTGCTGACGGCACCCACCTCCCACGAGGTCGGCCGGGAGCCGGCCTACCTGGCGGTGCGCCACCTGGGCGACCTCGCCGACCTGGTTCCGCTCCATCGACGCTACGTCCGAATCGTCCGGGAAGTCGCCCGGACCCAGGCCGTCGCACTCTGCGATCTGGCCGCCCGCTTCGACGGGCTGCCGCGACCCGCGGTGCGCCACGAGTACTTCGGCGGCGACGGCATCCACCTGACGACGGCGGGCAACGAGAAGATCGCCGAATTTCTGACCGAATGCTTCGAAGCGAGTCCGACGTTGCGCGATATCTGGGACCCGCGCGGGCCCGCGCCGGCCGGCGCCGCGCGACCCGTACAGGATTCCAGCTGACCGAGCACCGCCTCGAACTTCGCCTCGTCGAGGTTGGTGCCAAAAACCAGGCTGGCGCCGTCGCCGACCCGACGGCACTCGAGACGCAATCGCTCCGCGGTCGAGTGAGCCGCCCGGTTGTAGAGATCCATCCACGCCCGGGCCACCCGAATCGCCCGCTCCAATCCGCGGGCATCGCCCTCCACCAGGAGCTCGTGCCCCAGCAATACCACGGCGATCTCGCGCTCCCGCACGGTGGCCAGGGTGGCGGTGCGCTCGTGGGCGACGAGCCCACGGCGGCGCAGCGGCTGGCGAGCCACGGCAAGATCGTTCAGTCCCCGCTTGTCGAGGACGTACCAGTCCGTGTAATAGGGCAAGGCCCCCGCGGCGCCGGTTTCGATCCGCAGATCCGCCGGCAGCCGTCCCGAGTCGATGAGCGCCCGGAGTGCCTTGCCCTGGGCGATCCGCAGCTCGCCGTAGCCGCCCGCGTCGACGGTGGTTCCGATCCCGTTGGTATTCTCGCGGGGCTCCGGATGCCGAGAGCCCCAGTGTGTCGTCGCGAGTAGCCCCAGGGAGAGCGCCGCCGCCGCCGCCCTGGGGACCCAGGGCGCGCGACGGGGACGGAGCTCGACCAGGACGTGAATGCCATCGGCGACGAGCCAATAGAGAATGGGAAAAATCGGCACCAGGAATCGGAAACCGATGTGACCGCCTCCGATGCAGGCGAGGTACCCGAGGTAGAGCCCAGCGCTCACCGCGAACAGAGCGCTGGCAAAGTCGCGACGGAACAGGATCGAAAGTCCCATCAGCGGCGCAAACCAGTGAATCCGATACTCCGCCAGGAACAGCGAGAAGTATCGGAGCGACTGCTCCCACCAGATCCCATTCACCTTGGCGTAGAACGTATTGGGGAGCCAGAAACCGTAGTAGCCCCGGCGCCACAACCAGTGCCCTCCGACGCCGATCAGGAACGGAAGCGTCCAGAGCACCAGGGAACCGAGGGAGCGCCGGCGCCCGGCGACCTCGGCGAGGAGGCACAGACCCGCCGCCAACGCGAACAAGCCGCCCTCGGGACGCGCGAGGGTGGCCACGGTCAGGCACAGCGACGATCGCCAGGGAACCGCCACTCCGGCGTCGCGCTCTCGAATCAACATCCAGAGCCCGAGCCAGATCCCCAGGGAAAAGAACTGGGTCTCGAGTCCTCCGCTACACCATGCAGTGAAAGTTCGGCTCAGCACCAGGGACCCCGGGGCCAACCAGATCCATGGGTCCCGCCAGCCCCAGTGGCGCGCTCCGAAGGCGGTGAGCAGGACCAGAATGAGCGCTCCGCTCAGCCAACCCAGGACGGGGGTCAGCACTTCCGGGGCCACGCCCAGGGCGAGTCCCGCCGCTGCGATCAGCACCCACAGGAAGTTGGTGTAGCCCTCGACGGCTTCGCCCGGGTTCCAGACCAGCCCCAGCCCGTCGACGAGATGCCGGCTGTAGCGAAAGCTGATGAACGCATCGTCGCAGAGGAAGTAGTAGGCGTGGGCGTTGACGAGAAAAACCAGGAACACGCAGGCGCCCAACGCCGCGGTCCTCGCGTGGGCGCGACTGCCCGCGGGCGTGGGCTCCCTTTCCCCGATTCCGTCGGCCACGTTTCGGGGCGGAATCTACCTCCCTGTCGGGCTCGAGGCTCGAGGCTCGGTCGCGAGGCTCACCCGAGGATACGCCCTACTCTCGCCGACGGACCCGGGAATCTCCATCAGGCCGAAGGAGGCGAGCGTGTCGGTTCGCGTGAGGCTGGTCTCGTGGAATCTTCACACGCCGCCCCTGGCGCCGCGACGGATCCCGCGGCTGCGCGCAGTCGGCGCGCGACTGCTCGCAGAGCCGCGGGCCGACTTCCTGCTGTTCCAGGAGGTCTGGACACGCTCCCTCGCGAAGACGCTGGCCACGGCTCTCGAGCCCGCCTTCGCGCCGGTCCGGCTTCCCGGCAAAGGCTGGACCGGCGACAGCGGCGGGTTGCTGTCCTTCGTTCGGCGGGGCAGCCGATGGCGCGTCGAGGAGAGGCGTTTCCACGCGTTCCAGTCCGAGGGTCCTGTCTGGCGCCTCTGGGAGGGGGATGCATTCGGAGACAAGGGTGTCGAGCGGATCCACTTCGAACGAGATGGGTTCCGATTGTCGCTG
>JACZXC010000006.1 GCA_022571825.1 Myxococcales bacterium
CCACGTTTCCCGCCACTCCGCGGTGATCCGAGGCGTCTACCTGGGCACCCCGGATCTCGAAATCGGTGGGGGGCCGGGCCTGCCGCGTCTCTTCCGGTCGGATCCCCAGCTCCTCCAACAGGGCCCGGTGGCGGTCGCGCGCCTCGGCCTCGAGATCCACGTGTCCGTCCAACACGAGAAAGCGGCCGTCGTCGAGGCGCGCCAGGGGATTGATCTCGGCCAGGGTGAGGTCGGTGTCGAGGAACAGCTCGACCAGCCCCGCGACGATCGGTGTGAGCCGATTGAGCGCCAAACCGGTCACTCCGGTGGCGCCGATCGCCTCCTTCGCCAGCCGAGGCGTGAAGGGAAGCAGCGTCGAGATGTGGGTCTTCGACACGTGGTCGGGATGCGTCTCGGCGACCTCCTCGATATCGATGCCGCCCATGTCGCTGAAGATCAGCACGGGACGCCTTCGCCGAACGTCCCAGGTAACGCCGGCGTAGTACTCCTGGGCGATCGCGCTCTTTTCTTCGACGAGCACCGATTCGGCGCGCTGACCATTCACGACGATGGGCAGAATTTCGTCGAACCGCTGCGACGCCTCTTCCGGTGTCTCCGCGAAACGAACGGCCCCGGCCTTCATCCGGCCCCCCGACAGGACCTGACTCTTGAGCACCACCGGACCCCCGATCTCAGAGGCCACCCGAGCGGCTTCGGCGGCGGATCGAGCCAGTCCGCGTCTTCCCAGGGGCAGCCCATGGCGCGCGAACAGGGTCTTGGATTCGTGTTCGTAGAAGCGCATCACCTTCCCGGAAGCTGGGCGGGCGCAGGGCGAAAACTGGGGCCCCGGACCCGTAAGCCTGCGGACTCTAATGATTTTCTACGTTCCGAGCAAGCCGCGAACCGGTGCGATCGAGGTCCGGTCGTCAGCCGGCGTAGTGGCTGCGGCGTTTCACAACGATCTCTCGCTCGAGTTCGAAGATGCGCGTCTTCTTCCAGCCCTTCGGCGCGTCGTCGTGGCTCTCGCCCTCGGCGCGTTCGAACTTGTGACCGAGCAGTCGGGTTTCGAGGATTCCGAGATCGACCCGTCCCGGGAAGTCGCGCTTGCCAAAGACCTCCGTCGCCGCGAACACCGTATCGCCCGCGAACAGGGGCGCGGTGTGGCGCCCGGTGCGGTAGCTGAGGTCGCCCAGGGCATTGTCCCCCACGTCCGGGGACGAGAGTCCCAGGCAGAGTACGAACGGGATGCCGCCGAAAATGATCAGCTGTTCTCCGACGTACTGCTGCGGATTCAAGTCGATCATGAACCGGTTGCAATGCACCTGACTGGTGTTGTCGAGCATGGCGGTGAGGTGGATATGCTCGTCGGTCATCGTGCGCCCCCGGGAGTGCTCGATGAGGGTTCGGGGTTCGAAGTCCTCGAAATAGCTGTCGGGGCTCGAGAGGTGGGCGAGGCTCTTGTAGTCGCGACTCGGATCGTATTCGGGCAGCCACAGCTCGCACTCGACGGAGTCGGGTTCCAGGGATCCTTCCTGTAGCTCCGCCGAGTCATCCCGCTTGTAGACCTGGACCTTGCGTTGCCAGGTCAACACCACCGCCTCGTCGGATGCATCGAGGTTCTTGCGCGCCGTCGACTGGACGTGCACGACGCCGAGATTCGGGCGGCTCGAAGACGCGCGCACGCCGAGCACCTTGGTTTCCACTTCGATGGTGTCGCCGATGTAGACCGGCGCTCCGAAACGCATGTCGATGTACTCGAGATTTGCCCGCGCGTTCTCGGAAACGTCCTCCACGGTCTGGCTGAAGGCCACGAGCATCGCGACGCCGGGCGGACACACCAGACCGTCAAATCCGTAGGATCTGGCGTATCGGGCGTTCTTCGCCAACGGGTTCGACGTCATGGCGAACTCGGTGAAGGTCGCGAACAACCCCTCGGTGACGGTCTTGCCGCCCTTGTGGCGGAACACCTGCCCCGGGCGAAAATCCTCGAGGAAGTTGCCGGTCTGCTTTCGAATTGCGCGGAATCGATCGGGCACGGGGTCTCCGGAGCGAGCAGAATAGCCAATGGCCCCGTCGGGATCCCCTACCGGCTAACCTGGGCGCGTGCTTCCGCTCTCCCCCAATGCCCAGCGGGTTCTGGAGGCTCGCTATCTGCTGCGCGACGCCGGCGGGCGCGCCCTCGAGGATTTCCAGGGCCTGTGCGATCGGGTGGCCGGGGCGGTCGCCGGGGCCGAGAGGGAGTTCGGCGCAGACGAACAGGCGACCGCAGAGGCGTTCGCGGGGGCTCTCGCCCGACGCGAGTTCCTGCCCAACAGTCCCACGCTGATGAACGCGGGAACCCCGATCGGGCAGCTCGCGGCCTGCTTCGTGTTGCCGGTGGAAGATTCCCTCGAGAGCATCTTCGAGTCCGTCAAGCGTATGGCCGTGATTCACCAGTCCGGCGGCGGCACCGGGTTCTCGTTCTCCCGCCTGCGCCGGGCGGGAGATCCGGTGCGGGGGAACCCGGGCGTGGCTTCGGGGCCGGTTTCCTTTCTTCAGGTGTTCGATGCAGCGACGGCGGTGATCGTGCAGGGTGGGCGCCGCCGCGGCGCCAACATGGGGGTTCTGCGGGTCGACCATCCCGACGTGTTCGAGTTCGTTCGGGCCAAGGCGCGCCCGGACCGGATCACCAACTTCAATCTCTCGGTGGCGACGACGGACGCTTTCTGGCGCGCGGCAATCAACCGGGAGAGCTTCGATCTGGTGAATCCACGGGACGGAAAGGTCGTCGGGAGCGTGGATGCCGGGGGGCTCCTGGACGAGATTGCCGAGCACGCCTGGGCCGGCGGCGATCCGGGCATGATCTTCCTGGACGCCGTGAACCGCGAGAATCCGACCCCCCGGTCGGGCGCCCTGGAAGCCACCAACCCCTGCGGCGAGCTGCCGCTGCTTCCGAACGAAAGCTGCAATCTCGCCTCCCTCCGCCTGGACGCCTTCGTCGACGGCGCAGCCGAGCGAAGTTCGAAAGCACTGGAAAGGATCGAATGGGAGCGGCTCGACGGCGCGATTGATCTGGCGGTCCGGTTTCTCGACGATGTGATCGAGACCAGCGACTTCCCCTATCCGGAGATCCGCGAAGTCACCCTGGCAAACCGAAAGATCGGTCTCGGGGTCATGGGATTCGCCGATCTGCTGGTCGATCTGGGCCTCGCCTACGACTCCCCCGAGGCCGTGGCCGACCGACTGATGGCGCATATTCGCTCGAGAGCGGAGCGGGCGTCGGCGCTCCTGGCCGAAGAGCGCGGCGTGTTCCCGAATTTCCGAGGTTCTCGGGTCGAGGCGCGAGGGCTTCGCCTGCGCAACGCCACAGTGACCTCGATCGCCCCGACCGGAACCCTCTCGATCCTCGCAGACTGCTCGGGTGGGATCGAGCCGTACTTTGCGCTGGCCTTTGTGCGCCACGTTCTGGACGGCGAGCGGATGCCCGAAACCAATCCGCGGTTGGAATCCGCGTTGCGTCGCGCCGGCGCCTGGAGCCCGGATCTGCTGGCGGAGATCCAGGGTACGGGTTCCGTACGCGGCGTGGCGTCGGCTCCCGGGTCGATCCGCCGGCTCTTCCCGACGGCTTCGGACATCGCCGCCGAGTGCCACCTGGACATCCAGGAGGCGTTCCAGCGCCGGGTTGACAACGCGGTTTCCAAGACCATCAACCTCCCCGAGAGCGCGACACCGGCGGAGATTCGTCGGATCTACACAGCGGCGTGGCGACGGGGTCTGAAGGGCGTCACGGTCTTTCGCGAAGGCTGCAAGTCCGGCGCGTTGGAGCGGGGACGGTGGGTGCCACCCGGGCCGGACAGTCGGAGCCCAGGGGGCATCGCGTTGGGTGGCCGCGCAAGCAGGCCCTTCGACCCAGACGGGTGAGGGCCGCTTCCAGGTCGGATAGCGCGGGTGGGTCCGCCTGCCGCATGAGAAGCGCCCGCAGCGCCCCGGGCTCCCCCTCCTCGTCCTCGCCTTCGCGCAGCAGGCCCAGATGGAGTGCCGCGGCTCGGGCCGCGGGCGCCAACGGAACTTCTCCTGCCAGAGCCCAGTGATCTCGCAGCGGACGCAGAAACGCCGCGATGGTTGCGGCACCGATTCCAGGGGTGATCCGCACCAGGCGGGCCGCCAGGTCGTCGCTGCTCTCGGCTTCCTTTGCGATCGATTCCAGTGAGGCGCCGGGGTGTCGAGTCAGAGCCGCGCTCCCCCTCGCGAGGGTGCGGGCCACGCGATCCGGCCGCGGAAGGCCCGCTCGCGAGAGGACGGCCTCGAGTTCCGAAAGGTCCGACCCGGCGATCGCGGGGGGGGATCCGAGCCCAGCACGGGCTAGCGATCGGAAGGCTTCCAAGGCGCGACCCTCGTCGACACGGGTCGAGAGCAGGCTGACCGCGATCCACCACTGACCGACCCCTGCTTCGGTGGCGAGGTCGATCCCCAGCAGAGCCGTCGGGTGCGGCCCGAGTCGCTCCACGATCTCCCGAGGCCCGCACCGGGTCATGATTCCGTTTTCCTGAACCCCCAATCCGTTTCCCCAATCCTCCAATCGCCCGAACTCCCAATCCTCCAATCGCCGGAATCCCGAATCTGGGCGCTTTCCTGCGCCGGGTTCGATGGACGGTCGAGTACAGTGTGTGTTAAAAGATTTGCCTCCGCCCCCCTGCCTCGAGCTTGGAGGAAGCCACCATGACGAGAGCCTATTCCATCAGCGCCGAAACCATCGCCCAGGAAAATCAGCGCGTCGGCGGTGATCTCGAGAAATTCGACGTATCCCGTGTGATCCAGCTCGACGAGCTCGAGCTCAGAGAAATGGGGTCGCGGGACGTGCACTTGAGAGTGCTCGTGGTGTCGGCGGAGCACAACGTCGACCACGCCGCTCTGGCGGATACGATGAACATCGCCGACGTGCGGGGGGGCAAGATCTATCCCGGCAACAGTGCGGTTGCCGAAGTTCTTGCGGTCGGGGGTGAGGTGACTCGCTTCTCGGCCGGCGACGTCGTGATCACCCACTGCAACGGCGAGCCGGACCCGCACGGTTATCCGCTGCGAATCTGGGCCTATGACCAACCGGACTCGGTGGGCTGGTACAGCGAGGAGGCGGTGGTCGGTGACTGGCAGATCCTGCCGGCGCCCCTCGATTGCGGTCTGAATCTGTGGGAGTTGGCCGCGCTTCCCCTCCGCGCCCCCACGGCCCATCACCTCTGGCGCCGGGGCCTGGGAATTTTTCGGGTCAAGGTGCCGCGCGAAAAACTCGCGCGCCTGAACGTGCTTGGCTTCGGCGGCGGCGTTTCCGAGTTGTTCCTGATGTTGGCCCAACACGAGGGACACCGGGCGATCTTCTGCTCGGGCAACGCGGAACGGCGGAAGCACCTGGAGGGCGAGGGGATCGAAGGGATCGATCAGAACCAGTTCAATCGCTTCGCGGGACGCGACGACGTGAAGGCATTCAACAAGCAGTTGAAGCAGATGACCGGAGGCGAAGGTGCTCACATCGTGTGCGACATGCTGCGGGGCCGGGTCTATCCCGCGGGGCTCGCCGCGCTGTCGCGCATGGGCGTCAACGTGAGCGCGGGCTGGCAGCTCGACGCGGGCGTTCAGTACAACTCGGCGAACCTCTCGGTCCGCCAGATCACTCTCGACCACATCCACTTCGAGACCATCGAGGGATGTGCGGCGGCGACGGCGCTGTACGGCCGCGTCTTCAAACCGACGGTTCACCGAGAGATCTACGCTTTCGACGATCTTCCCCGGGCCCTCCAGGAGATGCATCGAAACGAGCAGACCGGCATCCCGATCGTGCGGGTCGCGGACGAGATGCCGGCGAAGGTGGAGCCGCTTCTCTCCTGAACCGCGTTTGCGGTCATGCCGCATCCCGGCTGCTGATCTATAGTGCGCGCCTGCGCGGGGCCAGAAGAGCCAGCTCGGAGGGGTCGTGATCGTCGGCGTTCCCAGGGAAATTTCACCCGGCGAACGGCGCGTAGCCCTGGTTCCGGAGGCGGTGAAGCGCCTTTCCTCCCGGGGACTCGAAGTCGTGATCGAGGCGGGGGCGGGCGAACAGGCCGGGTTTTCCGACGATGCGTACGCCGCGGCCGGTGCCCGGGTGGAACGCGAGGCGGGGGCCGTTTGGGATGGCGCGGACGTTGTCCTCAAGGTGCAGCCACCCGTGGAGCGGCCGGGGGGTGGGCACGAGATCGACCCGCTTACGTCCGGATCGACCCTGATCGGCTTCCTCAAGCCCCTGGACCGACCCGAACTGGCCCGGCGCCTCGCCGAACGGGGCGTGACGGCCTTCGCGATGGAGCTGATGCCGCGCATCACGCGCGCCCAGTCGATGGACGCGCTCTCGGCCATGAGCACGATCGCGGGCTACCGGGCGGTGTTGCTGGGGGCCGTGGCGCTGCCCAAGATCTTTCCCATGTTGATGACTGCCGCCGGAACGATTTCGCCGGCGCGGGTGCTCGTGATTGGCGCCGGCGTGGCGGGTCTCCAGGCCATCGCGACGGCGCGCCGGCTGGGAGCGGTCGTCGACGCCTACGACACGCGACCTGCGGTCAAGGAGCAGGTCGAAAGTCTCGGGGCGCGCTTCGTCGAGCTGGACCTCGACACCGCAGACGCCGAGGATGCGGGCGGCTACGCCAAGGCCCAAGACGAGGCCTTCTACCTCCGGCAGCGCCAGCAGCTGGGCAAGCGGGTGGCCGCAGCGGATGTGGTCGTCACCACAGCCCTGGTTCCGGGTCAACGAGCGCCCCTTCTGATCGACCGGGATGCGGTCCGCGGGATGCGAGCCGGCTCGGTGATCGTCGACCTCGCCGCCGAGCAGGGAGGCAACTGTGCGTGTACCGAGCCGGACCGCACGGTGAGGGTCGACGGCGTCTCGATCATCGGCGTCACCAACGCCGCCAGCGAGGTTCCGGCCAACGCGAGCCAGATGTATGCCAAGAACATCTCGACTTTCCTGGCCCACCTGACCCGCGACGGACAGCTGGTCTTCGATCTCGAGGACGAGATCACCCGCGGGGCCCTGCTCACCCACAAAGGCGAGATCGTCAACGAAGCGGCGCGCGTTCGTGCCGACGTCCCGCCCGTCGAACCCGTCGAACCCGTCGAACCCGTCGAACCCGTCGAACCGGAAGGGAACGGCTGATGCTCGGCGACCCCGCGGTGGCTCTGACCATTCTCGTGCTGTCGCTCTTCGTCGGCTTCGAGGTGATCTCGAAGGTCCCGCCGCTTCTTCACACACCGCTCATGTCCGGATCCAACGCGATTTCGGGCATCACGATCGTGGGAGCTCTGCTGGCCGCCGGTTCCGAGGAGCGGACGCTCTCGACCGTTCTCGGGTTCATCGCGATCGTCGTGGCGACCATCAATGTCATCGGGGGCTTTGTGGTCACCCATCGGATGCTCGCGATGTTCAAGCAGAAGCCGGATCGCTCGTGAGCGACTCGCTGATTCCGCTGGCCTACCTCGCCGCGGCCGTGCTCTTCATCCTGGGCCTGCACAACCTCTCGTCGCCGCGCACGGCTCCCCGGGGGAACACCCTGGCCGCGGTCGGCATGCTGATCGCCGTCGTCGCGACGCTGCTGGTGGAAGAGATCGTCGACTACACCGTGATTCTGGCCGGCGTCGTCGTCGGTTCGACCATCGGCGTGGTGCTGGCCCTGAGAATCCAGATGACGGCGATGCCCCAGATGGTCGCATTGCTCAATGGGTTTGGAGGCGCTGCCTCTGCCCTGGTCGCTTCGGCCGAACTTCTGGGCTACGCCCGACGGGGCGAGAGTCCCGAGGGTGTCGTCCCGATCGCCATCGTGCTCGGAGTGTTGATCGGGGGCATGACGTTCACGGGCAGCCTGATCGCCTTCGCGAAGTTGCAAGAGCTGCTGGGCGGTGCCCCCATCACGTATCGCGGCCAACAGGTCGTGAACGCCATGCTCGGCCTGGGCGCCCTCGGGCTCGGCGTTGGGGTGGCGCTGCATCCTCTCGACCTGAACCTGTTCACCGGGCTCGTGATCACGGCACTGGCCCTGGGTGTGCTGACCGTGATCCCCATCGGCGGTGCGGACATGCCGGTGGTGATTTCCCTGCTGAACGCCTACTCGGGACTCGCGGCGTGCGCCACGGGTTTCGTCCTGGGCAACAGCGGCCTCGTGATCAGCGGCTCGTTGGTGGGCGCTTCGGGGATCATCTTGACGAAGATCATGTGCGACGCCATGAACCGCTCGCTCGCCAACGTGCTGTTCAGCGCTTTTGGTTCCGTGACGCAGAGCCCGGGTAGCCCGGGCGCCGAGGACCGGGGCACCGTCACGGGCTACACCCCGGAGGACGCGGCGATAATTTTCTCCAATGCGCGTTCCGCGATCGTCGTTCCCGGCTACGGGATGGCCGTGGCCCAGGCCCAGCATGCGGTGCGGTCCCTGGTCGACGAGTTGGAGCTGCGGGGCGTACGCGTCAAGTATGCCATCCATCCGGTGGCGGGCCGAATGCCGGGGCACATGAACGTGTTGCTCGCCGAGGCGAAGGTTCCCTACGAACAGCTGGTGGAGATGGACGAGATCAACCCCGAGTTTCCCGAAACCGACGTGGCCCTCGTGATCGGCGCCAACGACGTGGTGAACCCCGACGCGCTCACGGCGAAGGAGAGTCCCCTCTACGGAATGCCGATCCTCGATGTGGGCCGCTCGACCTATGTATTCGTCCTCAAGCGCAGCATGAATCCCGGCTTCGCCGGCGTGCAGAACCCGCTCTTCTACAACGACAATACGATGATGATCTTCGGTGACGCCAAGGCCACGGTGATGAAGATGGTGGAGGCGGTTCGGGAGTACTCGTAAAGTTCGACTTGGCTCGTAGTCCTCAGACTCCCTCGCCAAATCCGAGGCCCCTTTCGAATTTTCGGATCAGGGCAAGGAGGCCGACTCGGGAGTCGGCCGACGCGCAGCGAGCCGCAGGCGAGCGAAGCGCCGGAGCCCGAGCGCGAGCAGTGAGCCAGCGCGAGGACCGGCCGGACTAGTCGCCGAGCAGGGGGCTGCGGCGTTCGTCGGCGAGCTGGTGGGCCTTGCGCGCCGCGTCGCCCGCGCGCTGGGGCATGGTGCGACGGTCGATGTTCCCGAGGTCGTCCGAACCTCCCAGGAAGGCCAGGTGCCCCCCGAGGGCTTCCTGGGTTCCCTTCTGATAGATTTCCAGCCCGACCCAGATCCCGACGACCATCAATAGGATTCCAAAGATCTTGCCCACGGCTGAGCCCTCCGCCTTTCTCGGCGTCTCATCGGCCGAACACCGGCATGCCTGAGGTCGCGCTACACCGACTGGCTTCGGCGACCCTCGCGCTCGAAGAAGGCGTCGAGTAGATGGGTGGGGCCCGCGGCCATACCGGCGTCGATCAGGGTATCGGCCTGATTGTATCGCCGGCGGGATCCGTCGAAGGCCAGATAGGCACCGCCGGCTTCTCGGACCAGCAGATCGCCGGCACAGACGTCCCACTCGTTCTTGGGGACAACCGAGATGTTGAGGTCGCCTTCCCCGCAGGCAATGCAGGCGAGCTTCCAGGCGATGGAGCCCAGCGGCCGGATCTCCTTGAACCAGCCCTGGTAGGGATCGAATCGGTGGCGTGCGATCTCGGTTCGGCTCGCGATCACCACGGCGCCTGCGAGGTTCGGACACGACGAGACGCGTACGCGGGTTCCATCGCGATGGGTTCCGTCGCCCTGGGTCGCCCAGACCGCGACCCGGGTAATCGGGTTCAGGACGACCCCGACCCGTGGTTCGCCGTCCACGGCGAGGGCGATCGACGCGGCAAACTCGGGAATCCGCTGGGTAAACTCCTTGGTTCCATCCATGGGATCGACGATCCAGACGCGGCTACGTTGGGTGCGCGACGGGTGGCTCCGCGTTTCCTCCGAGAGGATCTCGTCATCGGGAAACGCCGCCCGCAATCGCGTCGCGATGACCCGATCGGACTCGAGGTCCGCCAGGGTGACCGGGTTGTCTTTCGACTTCTCCCAACTCTTTCGATCTCCTTGGTAGTGTCGCTGCAGGACGGCACCCGCCTCCCGGGCGGCCGCGAGGGCGACTTCCAGCTCTCGTTCGTAGGACATGGCGGCCCAGTATACTGACGCCATGCAGACACGGGATGTCGAGCTCGGCTATTTCGCCGGGCCGGATCGCGGCGACGTTCCCGGAGTCGTGTTGATTCACGATGTTTGGGGACTCGGTGATCACCCGCGTGAACGGGCCCGGAGCCTGGCCGAGGAGGGCTTCGGCGTTCTGGCGCTGGACCTGTACCGGCGGCTCGACTCCGTGACCATCGACAACCCCGGCGAATGGATACGCGCTCTGTCGGATCCGGAAATTCTCGAGGATGTGCAGGCGGGCATCGATTTTCTCGCCAGCGAAGGTCCCACCGCCGGGCGGCGGGTGGCCGTGACCGGATTTTGCATGGGCGGAATGTACGCACTGCTGGCGGCCTGTTCGTGTCGGGGCCTGTCGGCCGCCGTTCCTTTCTACGGAATGCTGTCCTACGAGCACGGCCTCCTATCCGGCAAGGGAACCGATCGCGAGAAAAAGCCCCGCCAGCCCCTGGATGCCATCGCCGATCGGAGCTGCCCGCTGCTCGCCTTTTTCGGCGCCGACGATGCGTACATCCCGCAAGCGGATGTCGAACTGCTGAAGCGGCGCCTCGCCGCTGACCGAATCGCCGCCGAAGTCGTGGTCTACCCCGGGGCTGGGCACGCCTTCATGAACGACACCCGGCCCGACGTCTTTCATCCCGTGGCCGCCCGCGACGCCTGGAGCCGGACTCTCGAATTCCTCCGCAGCCACCTCGGGGACGGCCTCGGCGCGCGGACGGGCTGACCCCGCGGACCTGGGTGCCTTCCGCGCCGACCGCAATGCCGCATCGGGATTAGCCAACCAATAGCTTCCCAGTTTCGCAGTGCGGAAATCTGGGGGGGGGACCGTCGCCGGGGCTAGAGGGGTCGGGCGAGGATCAGGGCGAGGGTGCGGTTGCGGGTCGAGAAGCGTGTGATCGTGCACTCCACGGGGATCGTCGATCCCGTCACGTCCCGGAAGTTCGCGGTAAAGCGGTGCGGCTCAGCTCCCTCGGTCACGGCATCCAGGTGGGTCCACCAGACGTTGTGGGACGAGGGCGGCACGAAGTTCAGCGCCTCGACGTCCAGCAGCGCGTCGCGGGCGACTCCCAGGAGCGCGCCGGCGGCGGGATTGGCGTCCACGATGCGTCCGGTGTCCGCGTCTACGGCCAAGAATGAGTCCGCGACGCGGTCGATGGCCGCGGAAACCGCACGGCGATTGGAACGGGGCGCGCCGCGCGCCCGCCGGCTAGAACTCGTGGTCTTGAGGGCGCTTCGAAAACGCGCCAGCAGCGGCTCGAGCGCACTGCGCAACAGGTCTCCGCGATCCGCGGCGACCTGGGTGGCCGCATCGGACCATGCGTTCAAAAGGGCGGTGACTCGGCGTTCGTTGGCCCGGATTCCGTCCAGCGCCGGCTCGGCGATCGTCCCCCGCTGGAGGGCCGCCGAGGCAAACGACCGGAAACGGCGCAGCACCTCGGTCTCATCGGAGTCGGGGCTGGGTGCCGCCGGCCCCAGCCGCGCCAGCATCGTGCGCTCGATCTGGCGACGGCGTGAAATCAGCCAGGCCGCCAGGTCCGGGTGTTGCTTCACGCTCGCAGTTTACCGGCTAATCCCGCGAAATCCCGTGGCTCCTCTCAATTTTCGGCCACGCTCGGTCGATGGGGACGCAGGCATGAGCGAGCACACGCGCCAACAACAGAGCGTTCTGGTGGTTCACGCCCCTCAGGAGGCCATCGCGCCCATCACGCGGGTCATGCTCGCCAAGCTCGGGTACGTCATCGTCTCTCCGGAGGAATTCGACTCCCTCGACCCCGAGATCGTTCGGCGGGGTCCCGAGCTGCGGATCGTGGATGAGCGGAATCTGGCCGACGTGCCTGTCGACAACGGTTCCTCGGTACCGATCCTGGTGCTGACGGGGCGCCATGGCGTCACCGGCGCGGATCCGAGGATCGTCGGCGCGATTCGCCGGCCCCCGGGCATGCACGAGCTGTTCCGCGTGATTCAGCAGGTGCTCGAGGAAACGCCCCGCACGATGCCACGGGTTCCCACGCACATCATCGGGCGTTGCCGTCGCAACCAAGAAGAGTGGAGAGTGACGATTCTCTCGCTGTCGGAGAACGGGTGTCTGATGCGTTCGCCAGAGCCCATACTCCTCGGCACCCGCATCCGCCTCCGCTTCAACCTGCCCCCCGCCCAGACCCTCGAGCTGGACGGCGAGACGGCCTACCAGCTGGTCCCGGACATTGGCGTGATCTTCAACGCGACATCGCCGACCGAGCGTGCCGCCATCGCAGCCTTCGTGAAGAGCGCACTCGTCGCTCTCTAGGGCAACGGCCAGTAGACTGAACCCCATGAGCCCGGGGGCTTCATGAGCGCGAACGACTGGCGAGGGTTCGACCTCACGGCGCCGACTCCGGAGCACGCGTTGCTCGCGGACACCCTGCGCGAGTTCGTGACGCGCGAGGTCGAGCCCCAGGCAGCCGCCCACGACCGCGAGGAGCGTTTCAACCACGCCCTGTTCCGGCGCGCGGGCCAGCTCGGCCTGCTCGGCGTGACGATTCCCGAGGAGTACGGGGGCGCCGGTCTCGATGCGACCGCGGTGGTCCAGATCTGCGAAGCGCTGTCGAGCTCCGACCCGGGCTTTGCCCTGTCGATGCTCGCCCATGCCGTGCTGTTCGCGCAGAACGTGAACGTGAACGGGAACGAGAGGCAGAAAAAGCACGTTCTCCCGCGGGCCGCCTCGGGGGAGTGGATCGGCGGCCTCTGCATGACCGAGCCCGAGGCGGGGACCGACATTCTCGCCATGCGCTGCCGGGCGGAACGCGACGGCGACGTCTATGTGTTGAATGGCATCAAGACGTTCATCACCAACGGCGGTATCGATGAACACACTCCCGGTGACGCCTTCGTCGTGTACGCCGCGACGGGAGAGCGAAGCCTGAGTGCGTTTCTGGTGGAGTCGAGCATGCCGGGGTTCTCGCTGGGACAGAAGTGGAAGGACAAGCTCGGCATGCGATCGTCAACCACGTCAGAGCTGATCTTCGACGGCGTTCGTGTTCCCGTCGAGAACCGCCTGGGGGAGGAGGGCCAGGGGACGCTCGCGATGATGCGGAATCTGGAGATCGAGCGTCTGACCCTGGCTGCCATGTCGGTGGGGATTGCCCGTCGCTGCGTGGAGGTGATGCTCGCCTACGCGAACCAGCGCAAGAGCTTCGGCGTGCTGATTCGAGAGCATGGGCAGGTCCAGCGATACGTCGCCGAGAGCTTTGCCGAGTACCGGGCCGCTCGGGTGCTCGTGTACGAAACGGCGCGCCGGATGGATCTGTCGGCGGTGGGTCAGCGGGTGGATGCCGATGCCGCCAAGCTATTCGCGTCGCAGGTCGGAAAGCGCGCCGCCGACGCAGCCATCCAGGTGCTCGGGGGCTACGGCTACATGGGTGAGTACGTGGTGGAACGCCTCTGGCGGGACGCGAAGCTGCTGGAGATCGGCGGCGGCACCCTCGAGGCGCACCACAAGAATCTGATCAAGGACTTGTCGCAGGATCCGTCCCGGATAGGTCGCTAACGCCCATCCGGGGCCCCTTTCCAGGGTTGGATCGGGGCTTGCGGCTACCGGGCGTTGGCCGGCGAGGCTTCCTGAGCCTGCTCGAGTCGGGCCCAGCTCGCGTAGGCCGCTTCGGCCTCGTCGTCGAAACCGAGACTGTCTGCGGCTAGAGCCAGACCCGATACCGCGCGAACCTCCTCCGGGGCGAGCTGTGCGGCGCGTCGGTAGGCCACGTAGGCGTCGGCGATGTTGGCGCGACGCGTCTCGAGCTCGCCGAGCGCGATCCAGACGCCGGCGTCATCGGGATTCAGATCGACGGCCACGACTTCCAGATGTCCGATGGCCCGGACCAGGTCTCCGCCCTGGGCGTGGATCCGGGCCGCCTGCTCGCGCAGAGCCGGGTTGCGCGGGTGGGTCCGTACCGCCAGCTCGATCTCACGCACGGCCTCGTCATGGCGCCCCGCCGTGGCATAGGCGTCCGCCACGGCTCCGAGATTTCGCGCAAAGGGGTTCGCGCACCCCGCCTGGAGGACCAGAACCAGGACCAGTGCGAAGCGGGCGGGTCGACCCACTTGGACGCTCCTCTTCGGCCTCATCGCTTCCCCATTCCCGTTCTCAAGATCTGACAAGCGTTCTCATGATCGGACACGCCTTCTCATTATCGGACAATCGGGGCTCGGTTTGAGTTTCGGGGTCTGCGGTACCCTGCGCCCCGCCATGAGCGACGCCGGAGTCCGGGCCTGGTCCTCCAGCCCGGAAGAGCTGAGGAGCCGTCTGCACGCGTTCATCGCCGACCGGTCCGGGGTTGCCCCACAGCGGGTTCGGGTGAAGGCGCTGCAGCCCATGGCCGGGGGGGCCTCTCGCGAGCTCTGGTCTCTCGACGTGGAGATCGACCCTCCGGACGCAGTGGCTCAGCGGCTCGAGCTGGTGCTGCGTCGCGACCCGCCCGGGCGATCCGACGATAGCGACCGCACCCTCGAGTTTCGCCTGCTGAAGGCGGCGGCCGATGCGGGCGTTCGGGTGCCCCGCGTCCACTGGTGCAGTGCCGACGCCGCGGTCCTGGGCTCCCCTTTTTTCTTGATGGATCGGGTCGCCGGGGAGACGATTCCCCGGCGGTTGCTGCGCGACCCCGAGTACGCGGTGGCGCGTGCGGCCATGACGGCCCAGCTCGGCGAGATCCTGGCGCGCGTTCACCGCATCGACCCCGACCACCCCGATCTCGAGGATCTCGCTTCGGCCTCTTCCGGCGTCGAATCGGGCCGGGGGTCGGTCGAGCGGATCGCCGAGGGGATTCGAACCCTTCAGGCCGAACCCCATCCGGTGCTCGACCTCGCCGAGCGATGGCTTCTGGCGCGGGCCCCCGAGCCCAAGCAGCGCGTGGTCGTCCACGGCGACTACCGCGTGGGCAACGTGATCTTCGATGCGACCGGCGTGCGAGCCATTCTGGATTGGGAGATCTCCCATCTGGGCGATCCGGTGGAAGATCTCGGGTGGCTGTGCGTACGCGCCTGGCGTTTTGGCAATGACGCGCTCCCGGTCGGGGGGGTGGGAACCCGGGAGGAATTGATCCGCGCCTACCAGGAGGCTGGCGGGGAGCCGGTCGACCGCGAGGCGCTGCGCTTCTGGGAGGCCTGCGGAAACTTCAAGTTGGCCCTGGTGTTCATCCAGCAAGCGCGGGTATTCCTGGATGGGGTGCCGTCGGTGGAGCTGGCCTCGTTGGGACGCCGCATTGCCGAGACCGAGGACGAGCTTCTGAATTTCATGGAGGAGGGGACGTGAACGATCATCCGACCTCGGTGGCACTGCTTCGCGCGGTCGAGCGATTTTTGCAGAAGGATGTGGTGCCGAACTTGTCGGGGCCGCGGCGGTATCACGCGCGGGTCGCCGCCAACCTGGTGGCGGTCGTCGCTCGCGAAATCGAGACCGAGGAGCGCCACCTCCGCGGTGAATGGGAACGCCTCGGAAGTCTTCTCGAGGCAGACGGCGAGGCGCCGCGTGAGAGAGAGGTGCTGCGCGATCGGGTGCGCGACCTCAGTCAGACCCTGGCGGAGCGGATTCGCGACGGGGACGCGGACGCGGAGCCCTGGCGCGGGCGGGTGCTCGCGCATCTACGACAGACGGGTTCCGACAAGCTCGACGTCGCGCGCCCGCCGCGAGAGAGCTGACGGTTTCGAAGGAGTACCGGATGGAAACTCTCCGCACCGAGACGGCGGAAGCCGTGGCCTCGATCGTCCTCTGCCGAGCCGATGCCTACAACACCATCACACCCACCCTCCGCGACGAGCTCTCGGCGGCGATCGACGCCGCCGATGCGGATCCCGAGGTGCACGTGATCCTGCTTCGCGCCGAGGGCCGCGCCTTTTGCGCCGGCTATGGCCTCGACTGGTCCACTCGAGCCCAGGCGCAGGAGGAACCGAGCGACGAACCTGCCGAGCGAAGTGCGAGGGCCTGGGATTCCGTGTCCGATATGCGCATGATCGGCTCCTTCGTCGATGTCTACATGAAGCTCTGGTACGCGCGGAAGCCCACCATCGCCGCGGTCCAGGGCTGGTGCATCGGCGGGGGGACCGACATGGTGCTCTGCGCCGATCTGATCATCGCCGGGGAGGGCGCGAGCTTCGGCTACCCGCCGTCCCGGGTCTGGGGCACACCGACGACGGCGATGTGGGTCTACCGCATGGGGCTCGAGCGGGCGAAGCGCTACCTGCTGACCGGCGACGAGATCCCCGCGAGAATTGCCGCCGAGATCGGCATGATCCTGGAGGTCGTCCCCGATTCCGAGCTTCAAGACCGGGCCCTGGCCCTGGCGCGCCGCATGGCCCGGGTGCCGACCAACCAGCTCGTGATGCTCAAACTGCTCTGCAATCAGACCGCCGAGAACATGGGCCTCGCCTCGAGTCGGATGCTCGGCACGCTCTTCGACGGCGTCGCGCGACACACCCAGGAGGGGCTCGACTTCGTGGAGCGCGCCCAGAAGCTGGGCTTCCGGCAGGCCGTGCGCGAGCGCGACGACCCCTTCGGCGACTACGGCAGTCGATCGCGAAAATAGCCCCGATGCGGCATTGCGTACGGCGGGGAACGAGCCCCAGATCCGGCGAGGGGGGCTTCGCGGTCCTCTACGAGTCCGGGGGGCGTCACGAAGAAGCGCGCGCCCTCACCCAGGAGCCTTCGCGTGAACCCGGATCTCACCGCGGAGTCGGCGACTGAGCTGGCCCTGGCGTCGGGATTCGACCGGGACGAGGCCAGAGACAACCTGCGCAGGGCCGGGCTTCCGTGAGCTCCGTGCCGGCTGGCTTCAGGGGAAAACGCTGACCTTCACGGCGCCGCCCTTCTTGTCCGAGGCGATCGCGTAGGCCCGTTCGATCTGATCGAGGCTCACCGCATTCGTGGTCAGGTCGCCGAGGGCGTCTCGATGGTTCGAGACCAGCGCGACGGCGGTGTCGAAGTCCGCGCCTTCGTGGCCCGCACCTTCGTGGGGGTGCGCATAGCAATTCGACCAGGCGAGGGTGCACTCCTTCAGGAACAGGGGCATCGGCTGGAGCGCCAGGGTGCCCATGAAGACGCCGACGATGGAGATGGTGCCGCCCGGGCGCACCGCTGCGCTCGCGGCGTTGAGTGTCTCGGCGCTTCCGCCGACGGTCTCGACCACGAGATCGATGGGCGACTGCTTGCCCAGGCTGTCGAGCTCCAGCACCGATGCCTCCGCTTCCGACAGCACCCGGGTGGCCCCGAGGCGCGCGCCGAGCTGGGCCTGGTGGGGGTGCCGTGCGGTGAGCCAGACATCGCCGGCTCCTAGGGCCCGGGCCGCCACCACCGCCAGCAGACCCACCGAGCCCGCGCCGATCACCAGCACGCGCTCGCCCTGGGCGAGCTTGCCGCGTCGCAGTCCGTGCACCACCACCGCCATCGGCTCGGTCAGGGCAGCCAGGGCGGGATCGAGCTCGGAGGGAATGGAGAACAGCCGCCGGGCCGGCACGGTCACGTACTCCGCGAAGCCGCCGGGGCGGTGGATGCCGGTGATCTCCATCTGGCGGCAGATGGCATCGCGGCCCTCCCGGCAGCTGCGGCAGGACCCGCAGGAGCGAAGCGGCTCGACGGCGACCGAGTCACCCGGACTCGGGCCCGACACGCCGTCGCCCAGGGCGTCCACCACCCCCGCGATCTCGTGGCCCGGTATACACCCCATCGCGTAGAAGCTGTTGTGGAAGAGACTCAGGTCGGATCCGCACACTCCGCAGGCGCGCACCCGCACCCGCACCTCGCCGGGTTCGGGGTCGGGGATCGGGCGCTCCTCGATTTCAATGCGCCCGGGTCCGCGGACGACGGCGACGCGCATGCTGGGCGTCATGGCGACCAGGGTACCACGGCCGATCCGGCCTCTCGCGCTAGGTCTGGAAACGCTCGATGACCGCGCGGACGATCAGGGGCCAGGCCACGGTGGCATCGATGAAGACCTCGGCGAAACGACCTCCCTCCGCCTCCGGTACGAACTTTCCCCAGGAGACGCCCTCGCTGTAACCGCAGCCCGACAATCCCCCCCAGTGTTCGGGTTCCGGGCAGATGCGCACCGCGTACTTGTAGCGGCGCACGGGCTCGTCGGCGCCCAGGCGCTTGCGCAGGATTTCGAGATAGGGACCCACCTGTTGGGCCCAGTTGCGGGGGACTCCCCCTCCGATGGTGAAGATGCCCAGGGTCTCGTGCTGCCGGATCCGTTCAGCGAAGTCGTCCAGGTCGAGGTACGGATCGAAGCGCAGGACCGGGTCACCCGCGCGAGCCCGGGTGTGATTGAAGATGGCCAGGTCGAGGCCCAACTCGGAATCGGTGAAGGCGGGTGTGTAGATGGGGACCCCCTGCTGCACCGCGCTCTTGAGAATCGCGCGGCCCGGGACGTGCTTCTCCAGGTGCTGCCCCAGCAGTTCCGCGATCAATCGGCTCGACAGAATACTGTCGGCGGGAAGGTCCGCGAGGGTCCGTTGCAGGATCCGTTCGACGTCGTCGAGATTCTTCTCCAGCTCGATCGTGTCGTAGACGCGGTTGTAGCCCTTGTCGTACAACTCTTCGTCCCGCATGTCCGAGCGGTGTTTGAAGTGGAGCATCCCCGCGCCTTCCGTGAGGCCATGGGTCATGAGGGCGCCGGTGGTGACCACCGCGTGAATCCAGCCGCGATCGATCATCTCGCACAGAACCAGTCCCTGCTTCGCGATGGTCATGGCGCCCGAGATGGTCGCGACCCGGAAGCAATCGGTGTCCCGAATCATGGCTTCCAGCACGTCCGCGGCCTCGCCGAGCCGGCGCCCGGCAAAGGCGGTCTGACCCATCGCGCGAACCAGTGCGTCGACACTCCGGGTGCTTCCGAGGTCGA
>JACZXC010000236.1 GCA_022571825.1 Myxococcales bacterium
GCTCCAGCGTCTCGAGCTGAGGGCCGAACTGACGAGTGGCCGCGATCTCGACTGGCGGGAACTGTCGTCGCGCAGTGTGCCGGCGGCCTGTGTTCCCGTGCAGGCAAAGGATCCGCTGTACATCCTCTACACCTCGGGAACTACCGGGATGCCCAAGGGCGTGGTTCGCGACAACGGCGGGCACGCCGTCGCCCTGAAGTGGAGTTTGCGCCACGTCTACGGCATGCAGCCTGGAGATGTGTTCTGGGCTGCCTCGGATATCGGGTGGGTCGTCGGCCACTCCTACATCGTCTACGCGCCGCTGTTCCTCGGGTGCACGACTGTCCTGTACGAGGGAAAGCCGGTGGGGACACCGGATGCGGCAGCCTTCTGGCGGGTGTGTGAGGAGCACGGTGTGAACGCCCTGTTCACCGCGCCGACCGCGCTGCGCGCGATCAAGCGGGAGGATCCCGGCGGTCGGCTCTGCAAGGAGCACGACCTCTCCGCGCTGCGCACCCTCTTTCTCGCGGGAGAACGGGCCGATCCGGACACCGTCCTCTGGGCCGAGCGCGCTCTCGGGATTCCGGTGATCGACCACTGGTGGCAGACGGAGACAGGTTGGCCCATCGCCGCCAACTGCATGGGACTCGGGCCGCATCCGGTGAAACACGGATCGCCCACCAAGCCGGTGCCGGGCTACGACGTTCGCGTACTGAGCGACGAAGGTCGGGAGCTTCCTCCGGGCGAGACCGGACACATGGTGATCAAGCTTCCGCTTCCGCCCGGGTGCCTCAAGACCCTCTACCGCAACGACGACGGTTTCCAGAAGGCCTACCTCGAGCGGTTTCCCGGCTATTTCGAGACCGCCGATGCGGGCCACGTCGACGAAGACGGATACGTCTGGATCATGTCTCGCACCGACGACATCATCAACGTCGCGGGCCATCGGCTCTCGACGGGTGCGATCGAGGAGGTGATCGCCTCGCATCCGGATGTCGCCGAGTGCGCCGTCTTCGGTGTCAAGGACGAGCTGAAGGGGCAGGTACCGATCGGATTCGCGGTGCTGAATGCCGGGGTGACGCGACCCGTCGCCGACGTGATCGCGGAGATCATCGCCCGGGTTCGCGACCGAATCGGTCCGGTGGCTTCGTTCAAGCGGGCGTGCATCGTGTCGCAGCTTCCCAAGACGCGCTCGGGAAAGATCCTGCGCGGGACCATGCGCCAGATTGCGGACTCCGAGGCCTACCGCACACCGCCCACGATCGACGACCCGGCCAGCCTCGACGAAATCCGCGAAAGCCTGCAGGCCCTCGGCTACGCCCGATAGCGCTCTCGCCGCCAACGCGCAGTCAGTCATCCGATCTTCGCCTCGGCGTGCCGGGCATCCTGTTCGCCGCCACCAGCACCGGCTGGCGGCCATCGACCACGAGAACGTACAGGTTCGGCGGAATCGGCCTGCGCCGGTACGCCAGACGTACGCGATGAACCCCCGTGGTCACCAGCTGAAACTGCGGGAGCTTCTCGAGTGCTGAATTCCGATCCGTCACTCCGATGGGAGTGCGGAACAGCAGCCAACCCTCTCCGAAATTGGCCCCGTGCCAAAACTCCCGCATCGGCTGGAGATAGCGGGTGTAGTCCATCGCGATCAGCTTGAAGTGCTTGTGCGGAAACTGATCGTCGAGCCAGGCCTTGAGCGCGTTGGGGGCGAGGGCATGGGTCGACGAGCGCCCCGCGAACATCACCCGGCGCATGGGGTCCGTGGAGAAGCTGCTGGGCATGTTGAAGATCACCACAGAAGCGTTGTCGGGCAGCCGTTCCCAGCGCTTGCGGATCCTCTCGGTGAGCAGGGTGGTCACTTCACCGGAGCTCCGCCACTCATCGTAGCGATGGACGAGCGGGGACTGCACCAGGAAGAGGACGGCACTTCCAGCGAGCACCACCAGCCCGGGAAGGCTGCGGGTGAGGCGGGCTTCGCGCCGCGCCTCGAGGGCCCAATCGGCGGCGAGGGCGGGAAGGAAGCTGAAAAAGGCCACCGTGGTGTAGAGAAGCCTCCGGTCGTAGACATCGGTGACGGCGAACAGCGCCGCGTGAGCCGTCGTGATGGCCAGGGAGAAACCGATCAGCCGCCCGGTCGCCGAGAAGGCGAGGTCCGCCAGCCGGCGCCCGAACAGGGCGAAGGATTCCCGCCGCGACGGGAACCGACGGGGGGAGGCAAACCACACCAGCAGCGTCCAGCATGCGAGGACCGCCGCGACGATCGCCGCCGGAACGGCCGATTGGCCGGGACCTGTCAGGCCAAAGGGTGTCAGCGCGGTTCGAATCCGCTCGGCGAAGCCCGGTACGGTGAGATCCAGGGGCATCACGTTCGCCAGCCAGCGGATCATGTAGGAGAGTGGAGCATCCACGTCGTAGCCGCCGATCATCTCCCCCAGCACGCGGCTTCGGATCACCAGGTACGCCGAGGCGATCGCCAAGCACGGCGCGGTCCAAAGAGCGGCATGGGCCAGGCGTCGCCCCGACGCGCCGTCTCGCGGAAGCCATGCCAGGCTGAGGAACACCGCGCCGAGAAGGATGATGCCGGGTTCTTTCGCGCCCAGGGTGAGCGCAAACAATCCGGTGAAAGCCGCGCCGTGAGCCAGCGTCGAGCTGCGGGATCGGGGTGGCCCCGACGGCCGGGACTGGCTGCGATCGAGAGCCAACAGCGATGCGAGAAACAAGGCGGTCATCAGCAGGTCCCCGTTTCGCGCGATGGCGGGAACCGTTTCGACGCCGAGCGGGTGGATCAAGAAGATCAGCGCGCAGAGGACGCCGAAGCGACGCGGGCGCGGTCGTCCCGTCCGACGAGCACACGCGCTGGCGAATAGAGCCAGGAGCCATCCGTTGAACGCGTGCAGACCGAGGTCGAATGCGTGGTACCCCAGCGGGTTCCACCCAAAGGCGCAGCGAAGGCCCGCGTACATCATCATGACCGTCGGTCTGTAGAAGTTGGCGTCGCGGCGGGCCCGTCCGCCGGTCAGCTCCTTGGAGAGCAGCGCGCGCAGATCCGCGAAATCTCCGACCCGCGCTTCGGTGATGTGCATCAGACTATCTTTGTCGGTGAATCCGTAGTCGAGCACCTGGTGGAAGCAGAGAAGCGTAAGCAGCGCGGAGCCGAGGAGGACCAGCAGCCAGAAAACCCAGACTCGTTTCATCTTCGTCAGGTCTGCAGCTCTGCCAGGGATGCGAACAGGTCGAGGGCCTCGGGATTGACCAAGGCGTCGCGGTTTTTCACGGGCTGACCGTGTACGACGCTTCGCACCGCGAGTTCGACGATCTTTCCGCTCCGAGTCCGCGGAATGTCGGCAACGTGTACGATCTTTGCCGGAACGTGGCGCGGCGACGCGTTGCGTCGAATCCGATCCGCAATGGCCTTGCGGAGTGCGTCGTCCAGCTGGATTCCATCGCGGAGCCGCACGAAGAGCACGATCCGCACGTCTCCCCGCCAGTCCTGGCCGATCGCCAGGCTCTCGAGCACCTGGTCGATCTGCTCCACCTGTCGATAGATTTCAGCGGTACCGATCCGGATTCCACCGGGATTCAGGACGGCGTCGGAGCGGCCGTGGATGACCATTCCCTCGTGGGAAGTCAGCTCGGCGAAATCGCCGTGGGACCACACCCCAGGGTATTTCTCGAAGTAGGCTGCGTGATACCTCCGACCGTCGGGGTCGTTCCAGAATCCGATCGGCATGGACGGAAAGGGAGCGGTGCAGACGAGTTCTCCCTTGACGCCGCGCACGGACCTGCCGCCGTCGTCGAACACCTCGACCCGCATGCCGAGGCCCCGGGCCTGGATCTCTCCGGGCCAGACCGGTCCGATGGGATTTCCGACGACGAAGCACGAGATGATGTCGGTGCCGCCGGAGATCGACGACAGGCAGACGTCCCGCTTGATCTTCGCATAGACAAAGTCGAAGCTCTCGGGTGCCAGGGGGGATCCCGTCGAGAGAATCGTTCGTAGGCTCGACAGGTCGTGGGAATCCGCGGGCTGGAGGCCCGCCTTGGAGACGGCGTCGATGAATTTCGCGGAGGTTCCGAATACGGTGATGCGCTCCTTCTCGGCGAAGTCGAACAGCGCATTCGCGTCGGGATGGAATGGCGATCCGTCGTACAGCATCAAGGTCGCCTCGGAGGCCAGGCCTGACACCAACCAGTTCCACATCATCCAACCGCAGGTAGTGAAGTAGAAGACCCGGTCGCCGGGCTTCACGTCCGTATGCAGTCGGTGTTCTTTGAGGTGCTGGATCAGGGTGCCTCCGGCGCCGTGAACGATGCATTTGGGTGCACCCGTGGTGCCCGAGGAGTAGAGGATGTAGAGCGGGTGATCGAAGGGAAGCTGCCGAAACCGGATCGGATCCACCGTCGCCTCCCCGAGCGCTTCATCCCAGGTCACGGCAGCGCGGAGAGCCCCCGCATTCGCCCCGCGCGTGTACGGGACGATGACGACCCGCTCCAGTGAGGGAAGCTCGCCGCGGATCGCATCGACATGCGCGAGGGAGTCGTGGTTCCGGCCGTTGTAGAAGTATCCGTCGGCGGCGAAGAGCACCTTGGGTTCAATCTGGCCAAAGCGATCGATCACGCTACGGGGGCCGAAGTCCGGTGAGCAGGACGACCAGATGGCGCCGAGGCTCGCCGCCGCCAGCATCGCGATCACCGTCTCGGGCAGGTTGGGCAGGTACCCGACAACCCGATCCCCCGGCTTCACGCTCCATTCGCCGAGGGTTCGGGCGAGGCGCGCGACCTGAGCGTAGAGCTCGGCGTGCGAGAGGCTTCGCCGCACCCGATCCTCCCCGCGGAACACTAGGGCGGGCGTCGCATCGCGCCGTCGCAGGAGGTTCTCGGCAAAGTTGAGACGCGCCTCGGGGAACCAGCGGGCGCCGGGCATGCGGTCTCCGTCGCAGTGTACCCGGTCGCCGCGGGACTCGGAGACGATTCCCGCGAAGCTCCAGACCGACTGCCAGAAGTGCGCGGGCTCGTCGATCGACCAGCGATAGAGCGTCGCGTAGTCGGGGAGGCCGACGGCCCACTCCGACTCGGCGGCGCGCATGAAGGCCGTGAGGTTGGCCTCGAGCACCCGCTTCCGGCTCGGTCGCCACAAGGGTCCGGTCACGGGGCCTCCGCGCGGTCGACGGGGCCAGTCAGGGTAGGGCGTGGCCCTCGTCGAATCGAGTCCGGGGCGCGGGTCCGGCCGCGCAGGTGGCGGCTGGCGGCAGCCGGTTGCATCGAGATCCCAACCTGCCGACAATCGGGAAAGGCTCGGAACGAGCCGCCGCCGGATTGCGGCATTCAGATCGCAGCATCCGAAAGGGGGGAGACGAGTTGGTCTACGTCATCGCGGCCCATGCCATCGTCATAGGAAGCCTCGTGGGCTACGGCCTCGCGCTTT
>JACZXC010000237.1 GCA_022571825.1 Myxococcales bacterium
AGCGTCCGGGCGCCCTCCCGCCGGCGGCGATTGAACCGGTAGCTGAACTCGTCCGGGTACCGCGCGCCATCTGCTTCTCGGTGACGCTTTCGCACACTTCCAATGATACCAACAAGACTTAGGCCGGCGCGTTGCACCAGTGTTGCGCATCACGTGCCTCGTCGTTGCTCAAGTTTGTGTCCGTCTCAAGGCGTTTTCGTGTTACTACATCAACCGTTGTTGCTGGAATTCTCCGCGCGCGCCTAGGGTCCAGGCCCCGCGCGTCACAGGACGATGCGCTTACAGAGTCAACAGTTCGAGCGACCTGGACCCGCCCCGTTGGGGAATGTGCACCTACGCACGCTTCCCATGCGCGCGGGAGCGATGTCCTCCTCATTCGCGGCGGAGGTCTTTCGGACCAGCGGACCCTTGGTTCTGATCGATTCGTTGGCACTGGTCGTCTCCGTCTTGGCTGCTACCGCGATCGGGGAAGGGTACGGCATCTCTATTGAGCCGAGGAGCTACTCCCTCACGCTCACCCTTGGCTGCAACCTTCTCGTGTTCCTGGCCTTCTTTGAACTCTATCCCGGAGTCGGGACGAGCCCGGTCGTTGAGCTCCAACGAGTCTCGAGTGCGACCGCGCTCGCCTTCTTCTCCTATTCGCTCGCGGCGCTCGGTCTGGATCGTGCCCAACCGTCACTGTGGCCGGTGGTCATGCTCGCCTGGCTGCTGACCCTTCTTTCAATCATGGGCGGTCGCGCCTTGGTTCGTTCAGTTCTTTGCCGATTCCAGTGGTGGGGGTTTCAAGCGCTCGTCGTGGGCGACGGCGCGGCGACCCTGTCGGTCTATCGGGAGCTCCAGTCCAATCCAACGCGGGGACTACGCCCCCGACTGTCGCTCGAGGGACGGGAAGCGGCGGTAGCGCCGGATGACATCACCGATCGGTCGAAGGGAGACACGCAAGGCCGCCGTCATAGGGCGGAGGATGGAGGCGGCGCGTCGCGAATCCACTACGCGGTGTTGGCTGCCTCGAAAGGCTCGGCGCCCGATCAGGCCTTGATCATTCGCAAGCTCTGCCGCCGCTTCCGTCGTGTCATCGTTCTGGTTCCCGAGACGACCGAATCGTACGGTGGCCTCTGGGTGCGGGCCGCGCAGTGCGGGGCGCTGCCCGGATTGGAGGTCCGGGATCGTCTCCTGTCGGGTTCGAACCGCCTCGTCAAGCGATTGCTCGACCTCTTTCTAGCCACTTTGGCAAGCCCCGTTCTCATTCTCCTTGTGCCCATTGTCGGTGCTGCCATCAAGATCACCTCGCCTGGTCCGGTCTTCTTCGGTGGCAACCGGATCGGCGAGAACGGGCGGCGCTTCAAGGCGTGGAAGTTTCGGACGATGGTGGACGACGCTGACGGACGTCTGGAGCGATACCTAGCGCAGAACCCGCAGGCGCGGGCTGAATGGGAGCACAGAGAGAAGCTGCACGGCGACCCGCGCATCACGAAGATTGGCCGCTGGCTGCGTCGGACGAGCTTGGACGAACTCCCGCAGATCTGGAATGTCTTCTCGGGAGAGATGAGCATCGTCGGGCCGCGACCGATGCTTCCCGACGAAGTCGGCAAGTACGCTTCTTCCTACGAATTCTACACTCGGATGCGACCCGGCATCACGGGTCTGTGGCAGGTCTCCGGTCGCAACAACACGACTTACGCGGAGCGTGTGAGATTGGTTTCCTTCTACGTGCGAAACTGGTCGGTGTGGTTGGATCTCTACATCCTTAGCCGGACATTCGGTGCGGTCCTGACGGGGCACGGGGCGAGCTGATGGCGGGCGTTAGCGGGCTACTTCGCTTGCTGGACCCGTCGGCGAGACTGATGCGCAGCGGCCGGTCTCCTCACGAAGAGGCTCGCGCGTCCAGATGAGGGTGGCGTACGTGATCACGCGTGCTGACGAGCTGGGTGGGTCCCAGATCCACGTGCGAGACCTCTCGGCTGCGCTGCAGAGCCGAGGGCATCAGGTCGCGGTCTTCGCTGGAAGGCGAGGCATCCTGAGCAGGCAGCTGACCCAGCTCGCTGTGCGGCACGTCGAAATCCCCGAGCTCGCGAGGGAGCTCAACCCGATGCGAGACGCTGTGGCCTTGTACAGGCTGCGCGCCGCCCTTCGCGACTTCGGTCCCGATCTGGTCTCGACTCACTGTGCCAAGGCCGGAGTTCTGGGGCGCTTCGCGGCGAGGTCCCTCCGAGTCCCGGCGCTGTTCACCGCACACGGGTGGGCGTTCGCCGAGGGGGTGCCGGCTCTCCGGCGAAGGCTGTACCGCTGGATGGAGCGAAGTGCGACCCCGCTGGCTCACCGGATCATCGTGGTCTCCGATTCTGACCGGCAGACTGCGATTCGGGAGCGGGTCGCATCTCCCCGGAAGCTGCGCCTCATCTACAACGGGATGCACGACGTCGATGCAGATCAGCGTGCGCGACCGGACTCAGCTCCGGTCCGATTGGTTATGATCGCGCGCATGTGTGAGCAGAAGGATCACCCCACTCTGCTTCGAGCGCTGGCGGAACTTCGCGACCTGGAGTGGCACCTCGACCTGATCGGGGACGGCCCTCTGCGGGACGACACCGGCAACCTGGTGGAGGAGCTCGGCCTCGCCGAGCGAATATCGGTCTTGGGACTGCGCGAGGACACGGTCCAGCTGCTCGCCCGGGCACATATCTACCTCCTGGTCTCTAACTGGGAGGGGTTCCCCCGAAGTATCCTCGAAGCGATGCGGGCTGCGCTCCCGGTGATCGCGACCGAAGTGGGTGGGGTCAGCGAATCGGTCGGGGACGGAACCAGCGGATTCCTCGTTCCCCGTTCGGACGTCCGGGTCCTGGCGGACCGGCTTCGGCGCCTGATCGAGTCGCCTTCGCTCAGACTCACGATGGGAAAGGAAGGGCGCGTCCGGTACGAGCAGCGATTCACGTTCGAACGAGTGCTCGATGAGACGCTCGTCGTGTGTCGGGAGGTGGTGAACTGTGTGTGATGGGCGACGGCTAGGCCGAGCTCGAGAGCCGCTGAGGCAGCCGTTACCCGTGGATCGGGGACAGGAGGATGTCGAATGAAGCTAGAGCCGGCGCAGCCCAGGGGCGAGATCACCCTTGGCCTTCTCATCGACGTCGCTAAGAAGCGCCGGGGCCTGATCGCTGCAGTCTGGCTTTCGACGATTCTCGGCGTGGCCTTCGTGACGTTCTTTGTCCTGACCCCGACCTACCAATCGACGGCCGTGGTGCTCGTCAAGCTCGGCCGAGAGTTGGTCTACAGCCCGGAGCTGGGAGATCGGACAGCGTTCTTCACTTCCATGGACAGGATCATCCTGGCGGAGCTCGAGATCCTACACAGCGATGATCTGCTTCGGGATGTCGTCGACTCGCTCGACCCGGTCAGGCTCTATCCGGACCTCGGGAGCGACGACGTGGCTAACCCGGTGCAGTTAGCCGTCCAAAGGTTTCGCGAGGCCTACGCGGCCACCGCGGTATCGATGACCGAAGTGATCCGGATCTCGTTTCGCCACCCCGATCCGGAAATTGCCGCCGACGCCGTGAATGTGCTGGTCGACCGCCTCAAGGAGCACCACCTGAGAGCCTTCGGCGAGCCGCAGTCGACGGCCTTTCTGCAGGTGAAGGTGGTCAGGCTTCAGAAGGAGCTGGAGGAGTCGGAGGAAAAGCTCGAGGCATTCCAGTCGAAGCGCCCGATTCTGACGGTCGACAACGCCGCGGAGATGCTCGAGCAGGAGCGCGTGCGGATCGCCGGTGCCCTCAAGCAAGTTCGCAACGAAGCCGCTGCGTTGAGGGAGAGTGGCGCGTTTCTGAAGGATGAACAGGCGTCGCTCTCTCCTTACTCCCACTCCGATTCCCTTCTCGAAGCGGCGCTCGACCTTCAGATCGTCAGCGTTGTCGCAGAGCAGCGTGCCCAAGTCATGCGCCAGCGAGGCCTCGAGCGGCAGCTAGCGACAGCGACGGAAAAACTCCAGACTCTTCCGAGCCACTTGAGCACGTACCGGGCGATACTTCGCGAGCGAGATGAGAACGCGAGAATCTATGAGATTTACTCAAGGTGGATCGAGGAGGCCCTGATCTCCGAGGAGATGGACCGCAAGAAGATCGCCAACATCAGCGTGATTCAGAAGGGGCGGCCCGCGCTGGAACCGAGCAGCCCGAACAAGCTGCTCAACCTGGCGGTCGGGTCGGTCCTCGGCCTCGTACTCGGCTTCGGGCTGGCCCTCGGGCTCGAACGGCGCGAGACGGAGGAGGCGGAGGTCGAAGCGGAAGTCTCCGAGGTCTTGCGCCTGAAACCTGGACTCATTCGGGAAGCGGAACCGAACGTATGGGAGTGGGTACCGCTCAACCAATCGGCGGGACCGCCCAACACCGACGCTGATTAGGGAACGGCGTGCTGATCGAAGCGCATCCCGCCGCCGGAGACCACCGAGATCGAGATCGCAGCCAGCGCCCGTTCCGGGTCGTGACTGTGGCGAGCAATAAGGGCGGCGTCGGCAAAACGACGGTGGCGACCAACCTCGCGGTCTACCTCCGCGCGCTGCATGAGAGTCTGCCGATCCTGATTCTGGGTCTGGACGAGCAGAACACCCTGGACCGAATGTTTGCACTCGACCGGGCCACGTACCCACACACGATCGCCACGGCGCTGCGCACAGGCGATCTCGCGGCCGCCGTTCGACTGGGGCAGTATGGCATCCATTACGTACCCTCGAGTCCTGAGGTCACCGAGCTCAAGCGGGAGATCGACGACCCCCGCCACCTCCAGAGGATCCTGCTCGCGACGGATAGGTCTGGAATCGTCATCATCGACACCAAGGCCGACGTCGAGATCCTCACCCGCAACGCAATCTTGGCGAGCGATCTCACCCTGGTGCTGGTCACCGATCACGCGTCGCTGATTGAAGCGCAGAGGATCTTCGAGCTGCTGAACAAGTGGCATCTTCCGCGGGAGCGGGCCCGAATCCTGCTCTCGATGGTGGACCGGCGGATCAAGTATCGGGACGCGGAGAGCCAGGACGTCCTCGGGCTTCTCATCTCGGAGATCCGGTCCCTCGGCTACCCGCTCTTCGAGAGCTTCCTCTCACGCAGCGCCAAGGTCGAGTCCCTGCTCACGAACCCCGAAAGGCGCGCCTTCTCGATTCTTCACGGCGCTCCGAACTCGCTCGTCGGTCTTCAGATGCGCCACCTGGCCGAGGATGTAATGGCCATGTTGACCCCCGCCACAACGAGCCCGAGTACGAGCGCGCCGGAAGCTCCGGCCGGCCGCGGGTGGAGCGCCGCGTAAAATGAAACCATGCCCCCTGCACACGGATCGGGCGCACCTTCGCGGGTCGACCCTCGGACACAGGGTCGGACCGGCCCTCCTGCTCGAAAGGCTCAGG
>JACZXC010000238.1 GCA_022571825.1 Myxococcales bacterium
CGATCGCACCGAAAGCCTTGGCGGCGACGACCTCTTCGCGCAAGTACTGGTTCTCGAGAGCCAGGCGCTCGCGCAGCCGCTCGATCTCTTCGAACGCGCGGGCGTTGGTGATCGCCGCCGTCGCGTGATCCGCGATGATCTGCAGCCACTCGAGCGCTTCGCCGTCGAAGGGCGCGCGTGTGAAGACCCCGAGCACGCCGAGCACCTCGTCGCGGTAGGCAAGGGGCACACCGCCGAAGCCGCGGATCCCCTCTCGGCGGGCCCACTCCGGCCGCGCGATCCAATCTTGGTCTCGGTCGATCTCTTCGACTCTGATGGTCTCGCCCTTACCGACGAGACCGATCTTCCGAACCCCGAGCGGGAAGCGGCGGAAGTCGCCGTCGATCTTGCTCCAGTCCGCGCCGGACTCGTTGGGATTGCCGGCGCTGGCCATCAGGTGCAGACACGGCACGTGCTGGACGCACTCGTCCCGCCGCGGACAGGCGTCACAGATGTCTCCGGGCGCGATCAGCCAGACGCGGGCGAGGGCGACGTCGGGCTGAGCGGCCAGGCCGGTCACGATGTTCTGCAAGCAGGGGCCGCCGGATCGCTGTGCGGCGATCTCGAGAAGGAGGTCCTTGAGCCGGCGGTAGTGGGTCTCCACTGAGAAGCCATCGTCCCCGATATTTCGTTGTCGCACAACGAATATTCGTAGATCTACGAAGATCGGGGGAAGAGGAGGCACGCAAAAGAGGCGACAACTAGCTGATTTCAAAGGGATCGGGTGAGCATGACGGGATGGCATGCCGTCTGCTTTAGAGACGGACACCCACCAACCCAAGGAGAACCAGCATGATCCGTCTCTACGACTTCGAGCTTTCAGGCAACGCCCACAAGATCCGCAACCAGCTCTCGCTGCTCGCCCTCCCCTACGAGCGGGTGGTCGTCGACCTGGTCGCAGGAGAGCAGCGCGAGCCCGAGTTCCTCGCCATCAATCCATTCGGGAAGGTGCCCGTCCTCGTCGACGCGGATGTCGTCCTGCGCGACTCGAGCGCGATCCTGGTCTACCTCGGTCGCAAGTACGGGCGCGGCGAGTGGCTCCCCGTCGACGCGGAGGGCGAGGCGCGGGTGCAGGAGTGGCTCGCGATCGCCACGGACGAGGTTGCGAACGGACCTGGCTTCGCGCGGCTCATCCAGGTGTTCGGCGCTGCCGGCGACATCGACGACGCCCGGGAGAAGTCCCACGCCCTGCTCGACCGCTTCGAGGATCACCTCACCGAGAGCACCTTCCTGGCGAGCGAACAGCCCACCATCGCCGACGTCGCCAACTACAGTTACGTGGTGCTGGCTCCGGACGGCGGCGTCTCCCTCGACGCCTACCCGGCCGTTCGCGCGTGGCTCGAGCGGATCGAGAAGCTCCCGGGCTTCGAGCCCGCTCCCGTGAAGCCCGAGTAGACCGATGATCGACCTGTACAGCTGGCACACGTCGAACGGACGAAAGGTCTCGATCGCACTCGAAGAGCTCGAGATCCGGTACCGCGTCTTCCCGGTCGACATCACCCAGGGCGAGCAGAAGGAGCGCGCGTTCCTCGAGGTCAGCCCGAACGGGAAGATCCCCGCCATCGTGGATCGCGATGGCGGGGATCGCATCCGCGTCCCCGAGAACGACGATCCGATCCCGCTTCCGGGCGGAAGGAGCTGAACCATGGCCATCTCCGAAGCCGCCCGAGTCGAATCTCCGTTTCACGAAGGCGAGCAGCGGGTTCAGGAGCGACTGGGCGTACGTGAGAAAATCGAGCCCTGGGCGCGAAAGGTCGTTCGTGCCTACCTGCCCCATGAGCACCGTGAATTCTACCAGTCGCTTCCCTTCCTGGTGGCCGCCGCCCGCGACGAGCGCGGACGTCCGTGGGCGACCGTGCTGTCCGGCGCGCCGGGCTTCATCGAGTCTCCGGACGACACCACCCTCGCGATCGGCGCCCGGCCCGTCGCAGGCGACGCGCTCGAGCACGCCTTCACCCCGAACGCCGACGTCGGCTTCCTGGGAATCGAGCTCGAGCACGCCCGCCGCAACCGCGTCAACGGGCGGGTGCAGGACGCGAGCCCCGGCGGCTTCACATTCCACACCGATCAGACCTTCGGCAACTGCCCCCAGTACATCCACGACCGGCGCTGGCAGATGGTCGAGCCGGACCCGGCACCGAGACGGGTCCGATCGACGCTCTCGAAGGATGCGCGTCGGCTGATCGAGAACGCCGACACCTTCTTCATCGCCAGCGGCCACCGGGGCGAGGGCAAGAGCCCGACCTTCGGGATGGACGCGTCGCACCGGGGCGGCGAGGCTGGATTTGTACACGTGTTGGGCGAGCGTCATCTCGTCTTTCCCGACTACCAGGGCAACAACCACTTCAATACGATCGGCAACCTGATGCTGGACCCCCGAGCCGGCTTCCTCTTCGTGGACTTCGAGACGGGCAGTCTGCTGCAGCTCACGGGAACCGCGACGATCGATTGGGAGTCGGATGAGCTGAAGCGCTTCCCCGGAGCCCGACGGCTGGTTCACCTGGAGATCGAAGAGACAATTGAGCTCGACGGGGCGCTGCCGATTCGCTGGCAGGTTCCACAGCAGGAGTGGACTGCTCTAGCGGTCGTCGAGAAGGTACACGAGAGCGCAGACGTGACGTCCTTCCTCTTCGAACCCGTGGACGGCTCGACGCCGCCGACCTTCGTGGCGGGCAATCACCTGCCGATCCGCCTCTCGATTCCGGGCCAGCCGGATGCGGTTGCGCGCACCTACTCGCTCTCGGTGGGTCCCGGCGCTCCGCACTACCGCATCAGCGTCAAACGCGAAGAGCTGGGCCTGGCGTCCCGGTACCTGCACGACGCGATCGACGTCGGCCACGTCGTCGAGGCGCGCGCGCCGCGCGGCGACTTCACGCTTCCGAACCAGCCGGAGCGCCCCATCGCCCTGGTGAGTGCGGGGGTGGGTGTCACGCCGATGGTCAGCATGCTCCAGGCCCTGACCGAGCGGAACGACCCGACGCCCGTCTGGTTCGTGCACGGCGCGCGGGACGCGGAACACCATCCGCTTCGCCGCGAGGTCGAAGCGCTGGTCGACGCGAACCCTCGTGCCACCCTGCACGTCTCCTATACCCGTCCGCACCGGCAGAACCATCGCGCCTCCACAGCCAGCGCGGGCCGGATCGACGCGGAACGGCTCTCGCAGCTGATTCCCGATCTCGAGGCCGACTTCTACCTGTGCGGTCCCCCGCAATTCCTCGCCGACCTCCAGTCGGGCCTCGAGGCACGTGGGGTTCCCCAGGATCGGATCCACAGCGAATCGTTCTGAGCTTGAAGCACCGAAAGGAGCAGCCATGACCCACCCCACCGACATCCGACCTCCCTTCGACGAGGTCACGGCACGCGCCAAGGTCCAGGCGGCGGAAGACGCCTGGAACTCCCGAAATCCCGAGCGCGTGGCCCTGGCCTACACGCCGGCCTCCGAGTGGCGCAACCGCGACGAGTTCTTTGCGGGACGGGACGCCATCCGCACCTTCCTGGCGCACAAGTGGTCCCGCGAGCTCGACTATCGGCTCATGAAGGAGCTCTGGGCGTACACGGGGAACCGCATCTCGGTTCGCTTCGAGTACGAGTGGCACGACGCAGAGGGCGAGTGGCACCGCACCTACGGCAACGAACATTGGGAGTTCGACGACGACGGGCTGATGCGCCGCCGAGACATGAGCGCCAACGACACCCCGATCCGAAAAGAGGAAAGACGCATCTCCCCGGCCTCCCGTCCGCTGTAGCATCGAGGCGGTGGCCGAGATTCGATCTGAACTTTGCCAGCGCCATCCGAGCCTCGACCTGGTCCTGATCGAGAGCGGTGGAGACAACCTCGCCGCCACCTTCAGCCCGGAACTCGCCGACCTGACGATCTACGTGATCGACGTCGCCGCCGGGGACAAGATCCCGCGCAAAGGCGGCCCGGGCATCACGCGTTCCGATCTCCTCGTCATCAACAAGATCGACCTCGCGCCCCACGTCGGCGCGTCCCTCGAGGTGATGGCCCGCGATGCGCGCCGAATGCGCGGCGAACGCCCGTTCGTGTTCACGAATCTGAAGGAGGGGAAGGGCCTCGACGAGGTCGTCGCCTTCATTCGGAGCGAGGGCTTCTTCGCCGACTGACGGTCAGTCCCGGTCGAGGGGCACGACGCGGACGCCGTCCTCGACCCGGTCGCTCGGGTACAGGATCACGGTGTCGCCAGCCTCGAGTCCGGCGCGGATTTCGGCGTCGAACTCGCCCATCTGCCCGACTTCAACCGGACGGAGGCGCGCCCGGCGGCCTTCCAGGACGAAGACGGTCCACTCCGCGCCGCGTCGGAACAACGCACTCGATGGGATCTGCAGCACGTCACTGGCCTCCCAGACCACGATCCGCACCTCCACGCGGTAACCGTCGCCCAGGGCGGTGGCCGGATCGAGGAACTCGCCGATCACGTTGACGCGTTGCTCCTCCACCCCGAGGGCGGAGACCTTCGTGAAGCCCGAGGGCTCCACCCTGCGCACGCGTCCGCGAAGGGGCCGATCCCCTCCCCACCCCTCGATGTCGATCGACGCGCCCGGCCGGATCCGCACCGCGTCGCTCGACAACACGTCCACCACGATCTCGAGGGATTCCGGATCCCCCACTTCGAGGAGTGGTGTGCCCGCCGTCACGATGCGCTCGCTCTTCTCCAGAACTCGCAGCACACGCCCTGCGATGGGCGAGTGCACCGCGACGCAGTGACTGGGTCGCTCGCAGGCGCCGTCTCGCCCGGGATCGACGAGCGCAGGTCGCTCCGCGGAGAGCAGCGCTGCCCGGGCGGCCTCGACCTCCTGGTCGGCGGCGCGGGCAGCGAAGCGCGCCGAGTCGTACTCCTTCTCCCGGCTGACCTCGTCGAGGCGGGTGTTCTCGAGTTGCTCGGTCGAGAGCGTGCCCGCCTCCCGCAGCTGGTCGGCGCGCTGGGTGGCGCGCCGCGCCTGGTCGAGCCCCGCGCGGGTGAGGGCGATCTGGGAATCCGCAGCGCGCTTGTTCGCCTCTGCTCCCTCGAGTCGCGCCCGAGCGCTGGCGAAGGCGCGGGGTCCGAGGGGGACGGGCACGATCTGGGCCAGCAGAGCGCCGGGTTCGATCGGATCGCCCTCGTCGAGTTCGATGCGGAGCAGGCGTCCCGTCGTCGGCGCAGCCATCACGAAACGCTCCCGCACGCGCGTTTCGCCCTCCTCGTCGACGGTCACCCGCAGGGGACCGCGCGCCGCGCGGGCGACGTCCACCGGTAGGGGCGCCGGCCGGAACGCCAGGGTGAGGACGCCGGCGGCGACGGCGACGAAGACGCCCCAACGGACGGCGCGCGGCACCTGGTTCAAGCCAG
>JACZXC010000007.1 GCA_022571825.1 Myxococcales bacterium
GGCTCGGCCATCCTTCTGATCGAGGCGAAGGAACGGGCCCCCGAGATGTTCATGTGTCTTCCCGCGCTGCAGAAAGTCCGGCGCGTCACGACGCACATGGTATCGAGCTCGATGTTCGGGACAGATTTCAGCTATGAGGATTTTCAGCGGCTTCAAGGATACACGTCGAGCGCCGCGAAGCTTCGGCTCGAGGACGCCGTGGTGGCCGAACGACCGGCGTTCGTGGTGGAGCGCACTCTGGGGACTGACTCGGGATCCGCCTATGAACGGATCGTGGACTTCATTGACCAGGAGACCTGTCTTCCGCTCAGAATCGAGTCCTACGAGCGGGGAGGGCGTCTTCGCAAGGTTCTCTCCGCAGATCCCGCGGCCTTCGAACTCAGCGGCTCCGTCTGGGTTGCCAAGTCGTTGTTGATGCGAGATCTGCTGGACGAGACGGAGACCTCCCTCCTCGTCGAGAAGATCGAGATCGATATGAGGATCAAGAAAAAGGTCTTCTCTATGCGCGATCTCGACGCGCGCTGCCGCTGAGCGTCGGCTGATCGGGTCGAATAGGGGTCACCGTGGAACTCTTCCTGCGGATGGTCACGCGGCGGGCGGGCTGGGTACTCGCCGCCGTGCTCGGGCTCACCCTCTTGGCGGCGTGGCAGATCGTCGATTTCCGAACCGGCGAACTCCGACTCGTCGTCGATTCCTCGGTGGACAGCATGATCTCCGAGGAAGGTCGGGACTACTACGAGCACGTCCGGCGGCTATTCGGAAGTGACGAGGCTCTGGTCGTGGTGCTCGCCGCCGAGGACATCTTCACCGCCGAGATTCTGGGAATCGTGCAGCGCCTGACCCGGCGGCTCCAAGAGATCGACGGAGTGCACCATGTCGTGAGCCTGGCCAACGCGCTCAACATCCGCAGTCGCCAGGGCGACCTCGCCATCGAGCCCTTCATCGACGAGGTACCCGAAGACCCGGAAGCCCTTGCGCGAATCCGACAGGAGGCCCTCGACAACCCGATCTACGCGGGGAACCTGGTGTCCCTCGATGGCCGCGCCACGGTCTTGCTGGTTGCGCTGGTGGACATGCCGGAGCGCGAGCTCCTGGCCCGGGGCGTCGATCGTCAGGTGCTTCGCGCGGTTCGAGCCGAGAGCGGCGACGTCACCGTCTGGATCACCGGGGGGATCTACCTCAAGGCCGAGACGAGTCGGCTGCTCCTCGGCGATCTCCGGCGCACGGTCCCCCTCGCGATCCTCGTGGCAGCGCTGGTCGCCCTGATCAGCTATCAGACGCTTCCGGGTGTCGTGATTCCGGTGGCGACGATCGGGATCGCCCTGATCTGGACGCTGGGAGTGATCGCGGCGGTCGGCGGCTCCCTGAATCTCGTGACCGTCGTGATTCCCCCGCTCGTGCTGGTGGTGGGCTTTGCCTACGCGATCCACGTGCTCTCCGAGTACTACGAGGTTCTTGGCTCGGGCGAGCCACGAAGCGTGGAGACCCCGGTGTCAGTGGCCCTCGAGCGGGTGGCACAGCCGATACTGCTCACGGGCGCGACCACCGCCGCGGGCCTGCTCTCGCTCACGATCAGTCCGCTGGGCGCCATTGTCCAGTTCGGCCTATTCAGCAGCCTCGGGGTGGTCGCCGCCCTCGTGGCCTCACTCAGCTTCGCCCCCGCTGCTCTCGCACTGCTTCCCGCCCCCCGACGGCGCCGGCGTGTACCGGCCGCTCTGTTCTTCGACCGAACCGCCAAGCGCCTGGCGATGTTCGCGGTCCGGCGGCGCAACCCGATCCTGGTGGCGGGTGCGGTCCTGGCGGTGGTGGCCATCGGCGGGGCGACCCGGATACGCGTGACCAGCGACTTCGTGCGCAACTTCGATCCGGAGAGCAACCTGCGCCGAGATATCGACGCCGTCAACCGGCAGCTCCAGGGATCGAACGTCTTCTTCGTGGTACTCGAGGCGGAGTTTCCCGGCGCCTTCAAGGATCCCGAAGCGCTGCGCGAGATTCGCCGCGTGCAGGTGTGGCTCGAGGCGCAGCCCGAGATCGGGGGCACCACCTCGCTGGTGGATTACGTGAAGCTCATCAACCGTGGCTTCCACGGCGATGACCCCGAGTACCTGGCGATCCCCGGATCGCAGCATCTCACCGCCCAGCTCCTGCTCTTTGGTGCCAATCAAGAGCTCGAAGGCTACGTGGACTCCCGCTACCAGACCGTCGGAATCCGGGTCCGCTCGAAGATCACCGACTCGGGGACGATGGCCGCTCTGGTGGAACGCATCGAGACGCACCTGACCGGACTTCCCCCGGGTCTAGTCGGTGCGGTGACCGGGAACAGTGTGCTCGTCGCCCGGACGATCGACGATATTGCCCGGGGCCAGGCGCTGAGTCTGGGCCTGGCGTTCGCGGTCATCTTCGCGGTCCTCGCGCTCGTATTCACTTCGCTTCGCATGGGTTTTATCGCCCTCATCCCGAACGTCCTTCCGGTTCTCGTGTACTTCGGCGCGCTGGGCCTGAGCGGCATCACGCTGAATCCCACCACCGGGCTCGTGGCCTGCCTGGTACTCGGCATCGCCGTCGATGACACCATCCATTTCATGGTCCGGTTCAACGAGGCCGCACGACGCCTGGCCGATGAGACCGAAGCGGTGGTGGAGGCGTTGCGGAGTGTGGGCCGCCCCGTCACCTACACGAGTGCCGCGTTGTGCTTGGGTTTTCTGGTTCTCACCTCGAGCGAACTTCGAAACCAGGTCGAGTTCGGCGCCCTGGCTTCGTTCACCCTCGCGGTGGCCTGGCTGATCGACGTGACCTTCACCCCGGCGTTGTCCGGACTGATGCGGGTCGTCACCTTGATGGATGTTCTCGGCCTCGACCTGGGGACGGATCCCCAGCGCGCGCTCCCACTCTTCGCCGGACTCAGCAACCGCCAGGCGCGGACCGCGGCCTTGATGGCGAGCATCGTCCGGTTCCCGGCCGGACACCACTTGTTCGCGGCACACGACGACGGAAATGACCTCTACGTGGTGATCGACGGCAGACTTCGGGCCTCCATCGAGACCGAGCGCGGTCGCGTGACCTTCCAGACGGTTCAACGGGGCGGAGTCGTGGGCGCGGTGGCGTTCTTCCGCGGTCGTCGCACGGCCGACGTCGAGGCGATCAGCGACGTACGCCTGTTGCGGCTGACGAGCTGGGATCTGGAGCGGATCCGAAGGCGCTATCCGCGCATCGGTGCCCAGATCTATCGGAACCTGGGAGACATTCTCGCGGCTCGCGTGGCCGCGACGACCTCGAAGGTGACGTAGTCAGGGCCCCGGCAAGGCCGAAGGCCGCGGGAGGCGGGCCTCATGATGTCTCCGGTTCTTCGGAGAGCTCCACTTCATCCGGCGGAGACACGCGGGCGACCCGCGACGAGGCGGAGGAGCTTCGACCGCGTAATCGACGGGGCTCGTCCCCCGACTGTGTTGAAACATGCCGTGGATGACGACTCGGGCCAAGACTTAGCGTATGTTCTGACTGCAACATCGCGGCCGGTACAACGAACCCTGGGACAAGACCGACGCTGGAGGAGTCAACCTCTCTCCGGCGGCTGCAGCCTCGAAGGAGCCTCCATGCGGAAGAGTGAACAGATCCGCCTCAGGATGGAGCCCCTCGAGTTGATCGAGCAGTAGACGAGGAAGGCCGCAGATCTCGACCCATTACGATCCTGGCGGTCTCGGTCTGCGATGAGCGCCCTTTCCGAGAACCATCCCGACCCCGGCTCCTACGGCGCCATCTGGAGCTTGGGCTGGCCTGTCATGGTCAGCCTGGGGGCGCACACGTTCTTCTCCCTGATCGACCTGTACTGGATCGGCTCGCTGGGCACGGATGCGGTCGCCGCCGTGGCGCTGTGCGGGAACATCATGTTCTCGATGTTTGGGCTGACCATCATCATCCAGTCAGGCGCACTCGCGATGATTGCGCGCAGGGTCGGGGCTGGCGATCTGAAGGGAAGCGATGGTGCCGAGGGTGTCGCGGGGCAAGCGTTGCATCTGAGCATCGTGCTCGGGACGACTGTGGCCGGCCTCGGGATGATGATCGCCAGACCGACCATGCTGCTGTTCGATGCCTCGCCGGAGGTGACTGAGCTCGGAACCGCCTATCTGGTGCCGATGATGGCGGGCTTCCTTGCGCTGTTCCCTTCCATGGCCCTGGGCGCGACGTTCACCGCGACCGGCGACACCCGCACGCCGATGTACGTGGGCGTCGCGTCCAACATCCTCAATGCCGTACTCGATCCCTTTCTCATCTTCGGCTGGGGGGGTCTGCCCGCTTGGGGCATTGCGGGCGCGTCGATCGCAACCCTGATCTCCGAGGCCGTGGGGCTGGTGCTGCTCTTCATGCTCTACCGGCGGCGCGATATCGGCTTCCCCCATCCGCACCTGCTGCGGTGGTACGGCGCCGGCGCCTGGCGACGCATGCTCAGGATCGGAATTCCGGGCGGGCTGGGCGCTCTAACGCGACCCTTCAGCACGCTCTTCCTGCTCAAGGTGATCGCCACCTTCGGCCCCGCCGGCGTGGCAGCCTTTGGCATCACGGTGCGCTCCCTGTCACTGACCTGGCTCTACTATGGGGCCATTTCGACCGCGGTCGCCACCCTCACTGGCCAGTCCCTCGGTCGTCAGGACCTCGACGGTATCCGGCGCCTGGTGGCCACGAGCACGCGCTTGTCGATTGTTCTCTCGGTTGTGCTCGGAGTGCCCTACTGGATCTGGGCTCGCGAGGTCGTGGCCGTCTTCGAGCTGGAGAGCGCGCTGGTGCTGGACTTGGGCACCACCTTCATCCGTCTGCTCGTGGTGGCCAATCTCGCGACTGCCTTCAGCATGGTCTGGGGTGCGGTGATGAGTGGCGCCGGCGACACTCGCCCGCCCATGGTCATCGCGATCGTGTCCAACTGGGTTATCAAGCTACCGCTCGCGTACCTACTCGCGATTCTGCTCGGCGTCGGGGTGGAGGGGATCTGGTGGGCCATGGCCGTCTCGATCGTGTTCGAGAGTAGCGCATTGTGGGTCTGGTATCGGCGCGATCGCTGGATGCATGCCGAAGTGTAGACCCAGAACCCAAGGGCCGACCACGACTGATAGGATCTGATCTACTCGAGCACGTCCGCTTCACAATCGACTACCTGAACGGTGTGCTCACGTTTGAGCCAAATACTGCAGACGCCTGAGGCGATGTCCCGTTACCTATTATGGGAGACACGCTGAGGTCGAGCGGTGGCGAGGGGATTCCCAATTGAGGGGAGATGGGATCTCACCATGTCAATCCACCGCCGGGTCCTGCAAGGTGGGCCGATCAGCGTGTCTCCGGTTTTTCGGAGACCTCCACTTCATCCGGCGGAGACACGGGGGCGACGCTCGATTCCGCGATCCACACGTCGCGGCCATTGGCGAGACGAATCCGCAGCCAGGGCGAGCGTCGCTCGAGAACGCGCACCTCGGTGCCGCCGGGCAGCGGCGCTTGAAGCAGGCTCGGGGCGAAGGTCGAATCGGCGGCGCGGGCCACCGCCTCATCGGCGGTGATGACGGCCTCGTTGACGCGACCCGGGTCGAGCAGGATCGACGCCATCAGGGCCAGCCAGGCGAGCACCGGGAGGATCGCGAGATTCCGCGGAGTCGCTGAGGAGAAGCGGATCGATGCTGCCATCAGCAGCGCCGCCAGGGCGAAGCAGCTGGCCGCGGCCAGGTTTCGTTCGTCCCGGGAAAGCGTGCGGTGCCAGAAAAAGAAACTGTCCAGCAGGCCACCGCCCTGGGGGCGGGGAACCCAGCTGGGCATCAGGCTGCGCGCGTGCTGGAGGTTCTGAAGGGCGCGCGCGTGGTCGGGATCGGCGATGAGCGCGCGGCGATACGCGAGCACGGCGTGTCCGATCCGCTCGCCTTGAAGCGATGCGTTCCCCAGGTTGGTATAGATGTCGGCGTTGTCGGCTCCGGCCTCGATAACATGGGCGAAGAGCCGGGCGGAGCGGCGAAACATCTCCAGCCGGAGGTTGCGCTCCTCGGTGTTCATGGCCCGGTTGTAGTCCGCGACGGCCTGCTCCAGCCTTTCGGTGCCCGGGGGCTCAGCGGATGCAGCAGAGCCGAAAGCGAGCAGCGCCGAGGCCAGCGCGCTCCGGTATTTCCACCTCATGGCGCGCGGTCCCGGATCTGCCGGGCGAAGCCCATCGCGCGCTCGACCCAATCCTCCGGATTCGAGGGGGCAACTTCTCCCGGTGCATAGATCCGCGCGTCGCACTCTCCGAGGAACGCATCCAATTCGGCGCCTCCCACCTGGTTCGCTTCGGCGAGCATCGTGCGCAGGGCGTCGGCGACCTCGCGAACTCCCTCCGCGTCCGCGAGGCCGGCCGCCGCTTGAATCCGTTTTCCCTGGGCGGACAGCCGTGCACGCACCCGAAGCACCCGGGGATCCACCGAGCGTCGACGGCGATCGAGGAGGACGAGGCCCAACATCGTGCTGGGGATCAGGTAGAACCCCGCGATTACGGCCCGGCGACCGGCGCCGGAGGCGGAGCTCCGCGCGAGTGATGCCAGGTGGCGCTCGATGGCGAGGTCGGCTCCGGTGAGCGAACCAGAGCTCGGGCTCTGACGACCGCGGTCGCCCTGTCGACGTTCGGCCAGAAGAGGCGGCTCGGATTCCGCCACCGCATCGACCTTTTGCGAGTCACCGCTCACCACATCCTCGGCGCCGACTACGTCGGCGGCGCGCACGGACAGGGCGATGGGACGCGAACGCACGGTCTCGAAGGACTGCGCCTCCGCATTGAAGAAGGAGTATTCCAGGGCCGGAATTTCCCGGACCCGCTCGTTTTCGACCCGCACCACCGCCTCGAAGCGCTTCGCGTTTCCCTCAAACCGGCCGGGCAAGTCGCCTGCCGGAACCCGAAAGTCGCGGGGATCCAGTAGACCGTCGGCCGCGAGGTTCGGCAGGCCGGCGGTCTCCAGGTTGCCTTCGCCACGCAGGGTGAACGTCAGCCGGATCGGATCCCCGACCTTGACCACGCTGCGGTCCGCGCTCACTTCGAGGGAGAAGCCTTTTCCTACGGCACCGGCGAAGCTTTCGGGTCTCTTCTCTCCGGGTATGGCGCCGACCCTCAGAACCCGCGGTCGATCCAGGGCGCGCAGCTTGCGGACGTGGCTGACTCGGCGGCCCCCGAAGAAGTCGCGCTGCCAGCGGGTGGCTTCCTCGGCCACGAGACTGGAAGGCTCGATCTCGATATCGCCGGCTCGCAGGGGGATCAGGGTTTGCGTCAGCGATACGACTAGGTAACGGGTACCGCGATGCACCTCGTCGCGGGCGGTTCCACGGAGTTTCCGCTCGCCCTCCGCCGCCTCGATGGTGACATCGGTCGTGCTTTCGGGGTCGGCCGAATCGACGAACTGAAAACTTTCTGTGCGATCGAAAAGGGGTACGTAGAGTGTGTAGTCGTGAAGATTCTCTCTCAGCACCTCATCGAACCAGATCTCGAGTACGACGGGGATGCGCTGCCCGACGAAGACGCGTTCCTCGGGGAGGTCGAGGCGAACCCGCAGTCGGTCACTCAAGTCGAGCGCGCGCAACTGAAGCCGAAGGGGCGCCGTCGAGCGCGAGTTTGCGCCCTGGGTCACCGTAAAACTTCCAATCTCCGACAGGCCGGGCTCCGCCGCCAGATAGCGGTAGCGATACACGAAGCGCACTTCGTTCGTCTGGTGGATGCGCCCGTTCACGATCCTGATCGACCGCTCGGTCGAAGGCTGGACGCCGCGGTAGTCGAGGCGTCCGCGCTCCGGTGTCGGTGCCGTCGCTTCCGGTGTCGGCTCTTCATCGAAGCCCGTGGCGACGATCTGGATCTCGATGGGCGACCCGGGATAGTGGGGACCCCGAGCCACGTTGAGCTCGACTTGTTGGGCCCAGGCGGCGCTGGCCAGAACCCAGACGGGGAGGCACGCGATTGCGCCCCGACTCACCAGTCCCTCTCCACAGTGTCGTAGCGGATCTGTGTCCTGTGCGCGCGCTCCTCCCGGCGCTGGGCCTCGCGATCCCTCACTCCCTGTAGAAGCTGGGCGGGATCCATGTCCCGCGAGTCGCGGTTCGGCGCGTCCTTCGCCTGCTGCTGTTGTTGCTGGGCCTCATCTTCGGATTGATCCTCCTCCGATTGCGGAACTTGCCGGCGCTGCTCGGGGGGTACGAGCTGCTCGAGAGCCTGGGAGAGCTCCGATAGCGCGGTGTTCTGGTGCCCGCGTGCGTCCGCCGGCGCGGGGGCCTCCGCTTCCAGGGACGTCGCCGCCTCCCCCATGGAACCCTGGGCGAGAAGCAGATGCTCGGCGGCGAGGCGAAGACGCTGGCTGGTCTCCTCGTCCACCGCTGGGTCCGCGTCGGGATCGGGCTGCCAGCTCTGCTCCTCGAGGGCCACAGCCACCGCATCGGTTCTGCGGGCGAGATCCTTCTGCCGTGGACCCAGCGGACCCAGAGCCGCCCGCCGGGCGTCGGGATCGGGCAGAGCGACCGCTTTTTGTGTTGAATCGACAAGCTCGAGCTCGCGTTGGGCGATCTCCCGGACCCGCTCCACGGTGGAGAAGAAGATCCGCCGCAGCCCCTCCAGGTGACGCACGACGCGGTCGGTTCGGGTCGACGCCTGCTCGAAGCTCGTCTTTCCGGGCGCCAGGGCCTCGAGGACGCCGCTCATCTCCGATTGCGCCTGCTCCCGCAGGATGTCGGCGGCCAACAGCCGCTGCTGCTCGGGCTCCAGAGACTGCCTTCGAACCTCGGCCGCCAGCAGGCTTTCCAGGCGCTCGATCCGGTCGAGGTTTTTCCGCTGAGCGGAGCGCAGCGATGGCAGGAATTCGATCAGCGCCTCGCCCGGCTTGCGAGCACTTCCCGGGCCGTTTCCGGAGAGAACGGTCTGCATGCGTTTCTCGTCGGCGTAGATCGTCTCGAGCAGTCCGCGAAGATCGAGAAATTGTTCCCGCGCTTCCCGAAGCGCTGCGATCGCCTGAACCTGCGCTCGCAGCGCCGCGGCGAGACTCTTGCCCTCGAGCTCCCGCACTGCCTCTTCGAGGGCGGCCTGTCCGGCGCCGATGGAGTCGGTCGCTGAACGAATCGTCTCGATCTCGGCGGATGCGCCGGCTTCCGGCAGCGAGCTCTGGGCGAGTCCGGACAGGAGACGGGCGTGGAGCTCCCCGGTGCGCTCGGCCGCGGTCTGCTGCTCCTCGATCAGGTACTCGCCGCTGAGCCAGGCCGGTGTGGCCGGAATCGTTTCGGTGGCGAGAAGTTGGCCCCGGGATGCGGCCAGCAAGCTCGTGTAGGCGGTGATCTCCGTAACGCTCTCGATCACGCGATCGAGGACCTCGACGGGGTTCCGTAGCTGATCCTGTCCGCGTGTCAGCTCGGCGAGGGCCGCCGCCGAACGCCGATAGGCACGCCCGGCCTGGCGGAAGCGCAGCTGCTGGCGCGCTTGACCCATGCGCTCCCGCGCCCGGTGCATGTAGTGGAGTACGCCCTCGAGTTGGGCCGCCCGGGTCGGGTCCTCGGGTGCCGACTCCGCATTGAGCTCGAAAGTGATGGCCTCGAGCTCGTCGCCGACGCTCTTCGCCAGCTGATCGGTGTCGGCCAGCAGGATGCGCTGGGACGTCGCGTTCGCCCGAAAAGCCGGCCGCAGGAACTCGGGGACGTGGGGTCCACCGGCCTCGTGGACTCGCTCCAGGAGCCCCGCTGCGACCGCCACCGCCTCGCGCTGGGCGTTGGCCAGTGCTTCCAGCTTCGCGCTGAGATCCCCCTCCCCCTGCTTCGCAATGGCATCGGCGAGCACCAGTGCGCGGTTCAACACGACTTCCAGGTTGTTGCGCGACGCCGTGTCCTCGGGCTGCAGCTCAACGGCTTCGCGAAACCAATCGGCCGCCTGGTAGAGAGATTGCACCGCCTGGGTCGGCTCCTTCTCTCGGAGATCTTCGGCACGATCGGCCGCGATCCATCCGAGGTTGTAGGCGACGCGAAAGCGCAGCACTCCGTCGCCACGGGCCCCGCGCCGCGCGTTGCGGAAGGCCTGGTCCGCCTGCTCGAGGTCGCGAACGCCGAGGGCCGCAATTCCCTGGTTGTAGATTTCGCGCGGTTCCTCGGGCTCGGGCGGTGCTTCGGGGGACTCATCCACCGCGGTGTCGATGTTCTCTTCCGCAAAGCCGACCGAGTCTTCCAGGGGTTCTTCGGCCTGGGCGCGGGCCGGCAGCGGACTGGCGAGCAGGGGGACGATCACCGAGAGCGCAGCGATCGCAATGCCGAAGCCTGCGGAATCCGGATCCGCGCGCCCGCCGGAAACCGCGACACTCCACACTAGAAGAACCAGGCTCGCCATCGCGAACCATTGAAAGATGTCATCGCGCACGAGCTTGCCGCGCTCGGAGAGCTGCGCACGGGTGAGACGCGCAATGTGCTCCTCGTAGATCGACTCAAGGTCGAGCAGGCCGGTTCCGGCGGGCACGTAGGCGCCTTGGGTGGCGAGGGCGAGGGAGCGAAGCAAGTCGCCGTCGAGGCGACTTCGGATCGGGGTTCCGTTCGCGTCGCGAATCAGCTCACGGGCACCCGTGTGCGGGTTGCTGACGAAGACGTTGCTGCCCCGTTCATCCCCGAAGCCGATGGCTATTATCTTGACCCCCAGCTCTGCCGCCGCCTTTGCCGCATCTTGCGGGAACGAGTCCTGGTCCTCGCCGTCGGTGATGAGGAGGATCGCACGCGCGGCCTCACCGGGTGTACCGAAGCCCTTCAGGGCCTTGCGAATCGGTTCCTCGAGCCGCGTGCCACCCCGCGTGACGCTGTGCGGGCCCAGGTCGTCGAGCACGAGTCGCAAGAAGCTGAAGTCGGTGGTCAGGGGGGAGAGTACGGTCGCCCGCCCCGCGAACGCGATGATTCCGACCTGGTTCCCCTCCATATAGGTCAGCAGATCGGCGATCTCGGCCTTGGCGCGTTCGAGTCGATTCGGCGCGACGTCTTCGGCCAGCATCGATTTCGAAACGTCCAGGCAGATCATGATCTCCGAGCCGAAGGTCGGCGCGGCGACGTAGCGCATTCCCCATTGAGGCCGCATCAGCGCCAGGATCAGGGCCGCGGCGGAGAGCGAAAGGAGCGCAATCCGCATGCGGCGACGCAGAAGACTCGGCGATTGCACCAGCTGCTCTCGCAGAGCCGCCGAAACGAAGCGGTCCAGCGCGCCGCCGCTCCGCCGGTCCAGCCAGATCAGCAGAGCGACACAGACCGCCAGTGCGGCGAACGCGGTGCCCCACTCGGGCGCGGCGAAACGGAAGTCGCTCACGGCAACCTCCGCAACAGGGTTCCACCGAGCAGGCCCGACAGGGCCATCAGGAACAGCGCCGTCCCCGCGAAGGGCGCGTAGTGCTCCTCGTATTCGAGGTAGCGGATCTCCGTGACTTCACTGCGCTCGAGGGTGTCGATTTCCTTTACCACCGCCGCCAGCCCTTCGGCATTGGTGGCGTGGAAGTAGCGCCCGCCGGTGCGGTCGGCGATCGCCTGGAGGGTCTTCTCGTCGATCTCGACGTAGGCCCGACGCAGGACGGTCTGACCCCCGACCCCCCGGAACGGAACCGGTGCGTAGCCGGTGCGTCCGGCGCCAATGGCGTAGACCCTGATTCCGTGGGCTGCCGCCAGCTCGGCGGCTTGCAGGGGGGGGATGTCCCCCGCGTTGCTGACCCCGTCGGTGAGCAGAATGACGATCTTGGAGGTCGCTGCGTTCCTGCGCAGACGTTCCACGGCCAGGGCCAGTCCCTCTCCCAAGGCCGTACCGTCTTCCTCGGGATCGGTCACGATCTGGAGATCCTCGAGAATCGAGATGAGATTTCCGTGGTCCAGCGTCAGCGGGCAGAGCCCATCGGCGTACCGCGCGAACCCGATCAAACCCACGGGATCGTCAGGCCGTCCGGCGCCGAAGCTACCGCCCACGACGAAGTCGCGAAACACACTCTTGACGACACTGAGTCGATCGACGCTGAGGTCGCCCTTTACGAAGTCGCGGGCACTCATCGACCCGGAATGATCGACCACCATCGCGATCGCGATTCCCTCGCGCCGAATTCGGTTGACCGCATCGCCGGTGCGAGGCCCCGCCAACGCCACGGTGATGGCCAGGGTGGCGAGGGCGAGCAACAACGCCGGTAGGAAGGAAAGGCGTCGACGCAGCGACGCGGGCGCGCCATCCACGATCGAGAGACTCGAGTACGTCACGGCCGCGGGGATCCGGGAAGCCAGTCGATAGACGACGGGGGCCAACACGCCGGCCAGTAGGAAGAGGGGATCGCGGAACTCCCAGTCAAACACGGGAGAACTCCGAGCTCGGCGGTACCGCACTGGCGACCCGCTCGGCTACGAGCACGGACTCGCGGGTCTCTTCCAGGAAGCGCCGGGCCAGCCGGATCGAGTCTTCGACATCGGATTCTTCGGGGATGTGGTGGGCGAACTTCACCAGATCCGCCCGGGTCAGAAAAGTCTGGAGCAGCTGCTGGTGGTCGCGCGACAGGTCTGGAGAGCTGCTCATCACGCCCAGGAATTCCTCGGTCGTGAGCTCCGGCGAATGCAGTCGAAAGCGATCCTCGAGATAGCGCCGCACGATGCCCGACAGATCGACGAAGAAACGGTGCATCTGGGGGGCGTCGCCGGGGCGCGCGCCGTAGAGCAGCTCGTCGAGATCCGCGCGGGCGATTTCATAGGCGCTGCGTTGACGCTGGCGGGTGCGCCGCCTCTGCCAGGCTCGCAGGGCGAAGGGCGCCGCGGCGGCCGCCAAGACGAGGCCCGCCAGTACGAAGGGCCACAGGGGCGGCGCCTGAGGTTGCAGGCGGGGCAGCTCACCCAGGGCGGCTTCGAGGATCTGGGGCGCGTCCTCGGGAAGCGCCGAGGCCACGTTGAACTCGAGGCGCTCGGTGAGGAGCTCGTAGGCATCTGCTGCCTCGGGTGCCGGATCCCGACCGGGCCGGCGGTCGACGAACTCGATCAGAATCGGCGGTAGGCTCTGGGTCCCCGAGCGCGAGGACTGGAGCGTGTAGCGCTGGGTCGCGACGGTGCGTCCCGACTCGTCGATGCGCTCGTGGGGCGCAAAATCCACGATGGCGAACCGATCGAGGGCCTCGCCAAACTCGGGCATCAACAGCTCGACGCCGAACTCGGCGGTGACTTCGATCTCGAAGACGAGAGCATCGCCGATGACCGGAGCCGAGGGCGTCAGGCGGACCACGGCCTGGACGGGTCCGCGCCGGGAGCGCTGCTCGAGGGCTTCCGGCCCCTCGACCGCTGTCGCGGAAAATGCGGCGAGCAGTGTCAGTCCAATGCCGCCCCAACTCACCGTCTTCGCGTTCTCCTTTCGCGCATGCGGAAGAATCGGATCAGAGGTTCGACCACCGACTTCGATGCGTCGATATGAATGAAGTCGATGCTCGAGCTTCTGAAGCGCCGCTCCAATTCGGCGAGGCGCCGCTCGGCCGCGCGCTTGACCTGATCTCGGAAGGCCGCGGAATCGGTGTCGTAGAGGCGCGTGCGTCCGCTCTCGGCGTCGTTGAGGGCCAGCAGGCCGACACCGGGGATCTCGAACTCGCGCGGGTCCGTGATCAAGACGCCGATGACGTCGTGCTTTCGATTGGCGGTGCGCAGCGCCTGCTCATATCCCTCGTCGAGAAAATCGCTTACCACGAAGCAGATCGTCTTGCGGGGAGTCACCGAGAGAAGGAACTCCATGGCGTGGGCGATGTCGGTCGACTCCTCCGGCTTGCGCGGCTTGCGCGGCCTGCGCCAGGACCCGAGGCGCGGCAGCCAGCGCCGCGGTGACCGTGGGCGCGCGGAGGTACCGTCGAGACCGTGGGCCAGAACCTCGCGAACCACTCGCAGCGCGTGCTTCTGGCCCTTGCGAGCTGGGATGTATTGCTCGATTCCCCCGTGAAAGAGGGTGAGGCCCACCTTGTCGTCGTTTCGGATGGCTGAGAAAGCCAGCAGGGCGCAAAACTCCGCCGCCGCTTCGCGTTTCGTGCGCGCCCCCGATCCGAAGTTCTGAGACATCGATACGTCGGCCATCAACATCAGGGTGAGCTGGCGCTCTTCCACGTAGCGCTTCACGTAGGGCACGCCGGTGCGGGCGGTGACCTTCCAGTCGATGGTTCTCACATCGTCGCCGGGAACGTAGGGGCGCACCTCGTCGAATTCGACACCGCGGCCCTTGAACACGGAAATGTACTCACCGGCGAGAACGTCAGCGACCGGGCGCCCGGTGCGAACCTGGATCTCGCGAACGCGCTGGATGATGTCTCTGGCGATCACCGGGCTAGGGGACGAGAATGCCCAACAGGATGCGCTCGATGATATCTTCTGGGGTCTTTCCCTCGGCCTCGGCCTCGTAGCTGAGCAGCACGCGGTGGCGCAGGACGTCGAGTGCCACGGTCTTCACGTCGTGGGGCGTCGCATAGCTGCGACCCTGTAGAAAGGCCTGAGCTTTGGCCGATTTCATCAGAGCGATCGAGGCCCGAGGACTCGCTCCATTCTCGACCATCCCGTCGAGCTCCGCGAGTCCCGCCGCCGCGGGATCACGGGTGGCGTGAACAATGTCGACGATATAATCGCGCACCTTGTCGTCGACCAGGGTCTGGTCCACCGACTGGCGCGCCGCCAGAATGTCCGCGGGCGTTGTCACCGTCTTGACTTCGGGCTCCGGCCGGCCGCTTGCCATGCGGTCGAGGATCTTGCGCTCTTCGTCCTTGTTCGGGTAGCCGATCCTCACTTTCAGCATGAAGCGGTCGATCTGTGCCTCGGGCAGAGGATAGGTGCCTTCCTGCTCGATGGGATTTTGGGTGGCCAGAACCAGGAAGGGCTCTTCGAGGGGGTAGCTGACGGGGCCGATCGTTGCCTGTCGCTCCTGCATGGCCTCGAGCAGTGCGGATTGCACCTTGGCCGGCGCGCGGTTGATCTCATCGGCGAGAATCAGATTCGAGAAGATGGGACCCTTCTTCACGCTGTAGGTTGCATCCTTGGGGTTGAAGATCTCGGTTCCGATCACGTCTGCCGGGAGCATGTCGGGGGTGAACTGGATGCGCGAAAATCCGGTGTCGATCGCGGCGGCGAAGCAGCGGACCGCGAGGGTCTTGGCCAGTCCGGGCACTCCCTCGAGCAACACGTGGCCGCCCGTGAGCAGGCCTATCAAGAGACGTGAGATCATTGATTCCTGGCCGACCAGGACTTTTCCGATCTCGGCGACGATGTCGTTGCAGGTTTGGGCGTGCTGCGCCGCGACACCGCGGATATCTTCCATCATGACGATAACTCCTCCTGCAGCGGATCGATGCCCGGTTCAATCGGCCCGAAGCGTCGAGACTCGAGTACTTGGTGAAGAGTGTTCATGTCGCGGGGTGCGTTCGGCTGCTTCGGCACTCCCCAACTAGCCAGAAAGTAAGGGATTTTCAGAATCCGAGCCAGAGTCCGATCCGCTGCGGGTCACTGCTTGGCGAGGCGGGCCCTGCCCTTGCGTATCTCCGGTAGGGTGTCGTCACTTCCGACGAATTCGTAGATGATCAGCCCGCGGCGCAGGAAGAATTCCTTGGGCTTGATCTTCCCCAACGCCGCCACGATCGCGTCGGCGTCGCCAAGGGTCGCCGCCACGATCGTGTTGAGCTTGAGTTGCTTGCCGTTGATGTCGTAGGTGGTGTTGCGCAGGGCTCCGACCTTCGCGCCGAGCTGAACGGAGACGGGCCGGATATCGGTCGCTGAGAAGTTGATGTCGGAGGTCACACGCCAGTGTTTCGGCATTTTCGGAGTCGCGGGTGCTTCGGCGGCGGGGGATCCATTCGGTGGCGAGCAGGCCAGGGCGGCGGCGACGGCGATCGCGAGAAGAGCGTGGACGAGACCGCGGTGGTCCGACACGATGATCCTCCGGACGGCTGGCGGGAAGGTAGCATCGACGGGATCGGCGATCCGTGTCGGGCCCGATCGACGCAGCGCCCGAAGCGGTCAACGCAGACGCGCGCCCGACTGAACGGTCAGAGACTGCTCACCACCGGGAGCACGTGCTTCACGAGAATCTCGAGGTTCTCGCGAAACTCGGAGACGTTGCCGTAGCGGGACCCGAGGACCAGGTGGGTGACCCCGATTTCGGCAAAAGCCCGAACCTGTGCTGCGGCTCCCGCCGGATCGGCGGTCAGCGTGGTCATGAGGACGACCTCCGGCGGCGGCACCCCGGCTCGGTCAGCGGCTTCGCGAAACTGGGAGATTTGGGGTCGCAGCTTCTCGACGTCGCCACCCATGGGAAGCCAGCCGTCTCCGTAGCGGATGGCTCGCTCGAAGGCGTGGGGCGGCGCGCCGCCCACGTAGATGGGGGGGCGGGGCGGACGCGGCTCGAACAGGAAGGGCTGGCCGTTGGCATCGACCGCGTCGTCGTCGAAGCAGCGCCGGAAAAATGCGAGGGTCTGGTCGGTCAGGCGGCCGCGCTGGGATCGGTCGACACCCAGGGCGCGAAACTCGGCGGCCATCCAGCCGACGCCGACGCCGAGCTTCAAGCGGCCGCCGGACAGCTCCTGCACCGTGGCGATCGCCTTGGCGGTGGGCAGCGGGGGCCGGTAGGGGAGGATCAGGACGCCGGTGGCGAGCCCGATTTCCGATGTGACCCCCGCCAGGTAGGCGAGGGTGGCGAGGGGGTCGAAGTAGCGGCCGCCGGAGCCTTCGGCGTCGTCGGGTGGGATCGCGATGTGATCGGTCAACCAGACGTCATCGAGTCCCGCGGCTTCGGCGGCCCGGGCGCATGCGGAAATCGTCTCGCGGGTGGCCGCGGGACCCATGTTCCGAATCACGACGCCCAGCTTCACGCGGACTCTTCCCGGCTCTCCTCGAGAAAACGGGTGAAGTTCGGTTGTCCCGTTGCCGCCGTGAGGCCACCGTCGATCACGATGGCCGAACCCGTGATGTAGGTGGCGGCGTCCGAGGCCAGGAACGCGACCAGGTCGGCGATCTCTTCGGGCCGGCCCATCCGTCCCATGGGAATCAACTTGGCGTACTCGCGCATGAGAGCCTCATTCGCGCGCAGGGGCGCGGTGAGGCCGGTTTCGATCGCCCCCGGGCAGACGGCGTTTACGCGGATGTTTTCCCGCGCGTGGTCGATGGCGAGGGCCTTCGTGAAGTTGACCAGCGCGCCCTTGGCGGCATTGTAGGCCGCGAGCCCGTAGTCCCCGTAGAGGCCCGAGATGGATGCCGTGTTGATGATCGATCCCCCGCCGGATTTCCGCAGGTGCGGGATCGCCGCGCGGCAGCCGTAGAAGACCGCGTGCAGATCGACATCGATGATTCGGTGCCACGCATCCGGGTCGAGATCGGGCGTTTGACCGTAGGTTCCGATCCCCGCGTTGTTGAAGACGATGTCGAGACGTCCGAATCGCTCGACGGCGGCTTCGGTCAGTGCTTCGACCTGATGGCGATCCCCGACGTCGGTGGTCCGGGTAGCGACCGAGTCACTGTCCCCGCCAATTTCCTTGGCGACCGCGGAGAGGCCCTCCGTGTTCAGATCCGCCAGCATCAGCCGCGCGCCCCGGGACGCGAAGCGCCGCGCGGTCGCCGCACCAATGCCCGAGGCCCCACCGGTGATGATCGCCACCTTGCCCTCGAGACTGCCATCGACGGGATTTGTCATCGATCGTCGAACCGCGAATCAAAGGTCTCGGCCAGGCGCTCGTCTTCCTTGGTCAGGGCCTCGAGGTCGATGTCGGCAAAGCCGATGATTCCCATGTGGCTGTAGGCGCGGCGGATCTTGGGGCCCCAGAGGCCGATGTCCTTCATCGCGGGGACGATTCGGCTGAACAGTCGCGAGCGGAATTCCCGCATCTCGCCGGATCGATCCACGTAGCTCACGCACTCTTCTACCGGAAGGCCCAGCGTCTCCCATACTTCTTCCGAGAGGAATCGGTCACGCATCAGGTAGCAGGCGTCGACGGCGAATTCCTCGCGCTCGTCGCGTTCCTTCTGGGTGATCTGCGGGTAGTAGTCTCGGAGCGCGAGCCTGCCGAAGGCGACGTGTCTCGCCTCGTCCTGCATGACGTAGGCATTCACCGAGGCGGCCAGCGAATTCTTGGCCTGGTCCCGGATATCGGCAAAGGCCGCCAGGGCCAGCCCCTCCACCAGGATCTGCATGCCCAGATAGGTCATGTCCCAGCGCGAATCCGAGAGTACGTCGCCGAGAAGAGTCTTCAGCGTGGGCGTAATCGGATAGGCGAGATCGAATTTCTCGTGCAGCAGCCGCGAGTAGGCCTCCACGTGCCGGGCCTCGTCCATGACCTGGGTCGAGGCGTAGAACTTGGAGTCGATATCGGGAACCTGCTGCACGATCTTGGCGGTGCAGAGGAGCGCGCCCTGCTCGCCGTGCATGAACTGAGAAAGCTGCCAGGCCTGCATGTGGTGGCGCAGGTTGGCCCTCTCTTTGTGGTTCAAGCGGTTCCAGACGTCCGAGCCGTAGATCGGTATCGATTCGTCGGGAAGCTCCTGGGGATTCTCGGGGTCCAGGTCCTGGGACCAGTCGATCCGCGTGTCCGCATCCCACTGGAGCTTCTTGCCCTTCTTGTACAGGCTCTTCAAATTGTCCCGGACGTCCTCGTATTCCCAACGGAACGTGGTCTCGAAGGATCCCGGAATCTCCCAGATATCCTCGTCGATCGAATAGGCGTAACGGTCTTTGCTGGCCACGGGGTCCCTCCCGAGTTTCCTCTCCCCACTCTACTAGGCACCTCCTCTCGCTCGGTTGTCAACCGGTCACCCGGTGGGTCCGTCCGCGGTTGGGCGCTCCGCGATGACCGGGTGACGGTTCTCGGGCATTGCGTTCGGCCCGGGATCGGTGATAGGTATCCCCGCAATGAACGCACAAGCCCCCCTTC
>JACZXC010000239.1 GCA_022571825.1 Myxococcales bacterium
TGGGCGACCTGGCCGGAAGGATCTACAGCTGGAACACCGTCGGGTCGCTGCTCGGCGCCCTCCTCAGCGGCTATGCCCTGCTCTTCTGGCTCGATCTCGACGACGTGTTTCGCATCGGCCTGGGAGCCGCCGCGATCGCGGCCCTGGCAACGACCTCGAGGGCCCTGAACCGGAGAGGCGCCATCGCCTGGGCGCTGCTGCCCGGTCTCCTGGCCATCGGATGGCTGCCCGATTGGTCGCCCGAGCGACTCTCCTCCGGTCTGTTTCGCCACCGAGCGCCGCGAAAGGGAACCTACCAGGCACCGGAGGCCGTCTTCGGTTCGCCGGGGAACATCGAGTTCTACACCGACGACCCGACCGCCTCGGTGGCGGTGCATGAAGTCCGCGATTCCGATGGAATACTCCACCGCTCCATCCTGAACAACGGGAAGTCGGACGGCGACATGCCCGGCGACTATGTGACCATGGCGCTCGCCGGCCTGCTCCCGGCTCTGTTCGCGGCCGAGCCCAAGCGCGCTTTCGTCATCGGCTTGGGAACCGGCGTGACCGCGGGGGAGCTCGGGGCCCTCGACGAAATCCGAGAGGTCGTGGTCGCGGAGATCTCCGACGGCGTGATCGAAGCGGCGCCCTTCTTCGACTTCGGCAATCAGAACGTCACCCAGAACCCGAAGATTCGGATCGTCCGCGGCGACGCCTATCGGACGCTGCGTCGAAGCGGAGCCGTGTTCGACGTCATCGCCTCAGAGCCCAGCAACCCCTGGGTCACCGGTGTCGAGATGCTCTTCAGTCGCGAATTCCTCGAAATCGCCCGGAGCCGCCTCGCACCCGGGGGCGTCTACGCCCAGTGGTTCCATCTCTACGAGACCGATACCGACACCGTCTCGATGGTGTTTCGCACCTACGCCACCGTATTTGACCACGTGGCAGTCTGGTACGCCGTCGGGTCCGATCTGCTGCTGTTGGGGTTTCGGGATCCCCACCTCGCCCTCGACGTGGGTCGATTGGCGAAGCGCAGTCGGCGGCGAGACTTCGCAATGGGATTGGGTCGCTGTGGTATCCAGACCGTGGCCGCGCTTCTCGCTCACGAGCTGCTGCCACTGGGGGTGATCAACGCGACGCCCTTTCCCGGGGTCGTTCACTCGCTGCTCCATCCGCGCCTCAGCCACCTCGCAGCAAAGGCGTTCTTCCGGGGCGGCGGCGGCTCTCTACCGATCTTGCTGAGCCCGAAGGCGGCGCGCGTCGGGGCAAGCAACTCGCTGGTACGCCGTTTCGCCGCCATGCGGGGTGGATTCGGCCAGAACCAGTGGCAACAGCTGGTAGCGGAGACGTGCGAGTACCGCGGCAGCCAATGCCTGACGCTTCTGGCCGAGTGGACGGTTCGAATGCCCGAATCGCGCGCGCGCCAGCAGATCATCGCCCACATCCGCGAGAACCCGATTCTGTCGGATCGGACCCGACTCTCCCTCCTCGAACCCCTGACACGCCTGTATGGCAACGGCGGAGAGGAAGCGGCGAACCCGCTGAAGGCCGCGAACGAGGCCACCGATCGATTCATCCGCTACTACCACCACTCGGCTCCCTTCGATCGCCAGCACCTGACGCGGCTGTGGAGGCGGTGCGAAAACAATGCGGGCCAGGCTCACCGCTGTCACCGGGCCCGCGCCCGCGCCGAGAAGACCCTCGGGCCGCTCTAGGCAGCTGGAAGCTGGGCGCTAGCGCGTTCTGGAGAGTCGACGGACCCGGCGCTGCAAACGCTCGACCAGTGTCGCGTCTCCCACTGCCTCGGCCCTCTTCAGGGCCTCCTGCGCTGTGATCAGAGCGTCCTCCCAGCGACCCGCCGCGTCATAGGCCACGGCCAATGTATCGAGGATCGCCGGGTTCAGCCGTCCGGTAGCCTCCGCGGCTTCGCTGGCCAACGCGATGGCTTCCTCGACGCCCCCCTCGGGAACCGGCTTGCCAGTGGCCAGCAGCCAAGCCAGGTTGTTCAGCAACGTGGGCTGGCGTTGGCCCAGCCGGGCTGCCGCACGAAAGGCGCTGATCGCCTCGACCTGGCGATTGGAATCGAGCAACGCGCGCCCAAGCTCGGCGTGGACCCACGACAGATCCGGTTCGAGCGCCAGGGCTCGCCGGAACGCGTCGACCGCGCCATGGATGTCGCCGGAGCGGAAGAGCGCGGTTCCCAGCCGGCCATGCACCTCCGCGCGATCCGGGTCGAGGCGGATGGCCTCGCGATAGCGCGCGACCGCCGCCTCGAGCTTTCCCGCCCGGAGGAGCGTGAATCCGAGTGCACTGTGCAGACCCGCCGACCCGGGTCGAATCCGAATCAGCTTCCGGTACTTGGCCTCCGCCTGCTCGAACCGGTCGAGCTGCAAGAGAACGTCGGCCAACGCGGTGAGCCAGCGGGTTGACTCGGGCTCGCCATCGAGGGCGGCGCGGTAATGGGCCCGTGCATCCAGGGGCCTCTTCTGCGCCACGCGAACGTCGCCCAACAGGCCGTGGGCGATCGGGCCCCCCGGCGCGAGGCGAACCGCCACCAAGAAGTGGGCGGCGGCTTCATCGAGGCGATCGGCGGAGGCGAATGCCAGGCCGAGGTTGGTGTGGGCAACGTGGTTGCGCTCGGTCACGCGCAGGGAGTGTTCGAAGAGTGTGAAGCTGTCCCTCCAGATGCGAACCTGTGCCCCGGTGCCGATGGCCAGTGCGAGAACCGCGGAGATGCCCAGACCGGCCACGGCCCGGGCGCATCCGCGGCCGCGGGCGGCGATCTCGCCGGCACCCCACGCCACGGACGCGGCCAGTCCGATCAGGGGAAGATAGGTGTATCGGTCGGCCATCCCGGCCTGTCCGACCTGGATCAGACCGATCACCGGGACGAGTCCACCGACGAACCAGAACCAACCCACGGCCCAGTACGGCCGGCGCCGAAGCGCCGCCACGACGGCGATCGAGATCGTCGAAAGCAGGATTGCCGAGGCGACGACCTGACCCGGAGTGAGGGTGTGACCCGGATGGGGATAGAAAACCGACAGGCCCCGCGGCCAGAACGCCTTGGCGAGGTACTCGACCCCGGCCACCAGCGCATTCTCCACTCGCAGTCCCAGCGAATAGAGTTCGAAGGACTGAACCGTTCCCCCGGTCTGCTGGGCGAGATAGGTGACCGCGCTGGCGACCGCCACCAAACCGAAGAGCGGGAGCTTCTCGACAACGGCGCGCCGGATGCGCCCGGGATCCCAACGCTCCGGCTCCCCCGGGCGACGCAGCCGACCCCCGGGCCATTCGTCGAGAAGCAGCATGACGAAAGGCAGAGTCACGAGGGTCGGCTTGGCCATGAGCCCGAGGGCGAGCCACGCGAAGACCGCCACGCGGGTGCGCCGATTGTGGGACACGCGGGTCGACCGCTCGTAGGCGAGCAGCGCGAGCAGCGCGAACAGTCCGCTGAGAACGTCCTTTCGAGCCGCCGCCCAGGCGACGGATTCGACGTGCAGAGGGTGCAGCGCAAAGACCGCCGCCACGAACGCCGACGCCCAGATCGATCGGGTCATGCGCGCGAACAGCAGAAAGACCAGTACGCCGTTTGCGCAGTGGAGAAGCAGATTCGTGAGATGGAATCCCCACGGCTCGACTCCGAAAAGTTCCGTGTCGAGCATCCAGGAAAGGCGCGTCAAGGGGAACCAGTTCGCCCCGTGAAATGCGGTGACCGCCCAGGTCACGCTCTCGCGAGTCAGACCCATGCGGACGAAGTGGTTGTTGGTGATATAGAGGTCATCGTCGTAGTTGACGAACGAGTTCTGGAGCACCGGGAGGTAGACCGCGAGTGTGGCTGCCGCGAGGAGGATGGCTACCGGGGCCTTCCGCGAGAACCTGGAACCCATGCCCCGACCACGTAGCCACCTCTCCCCGGATCCGCCAGCGAGTGGTAGGTGGGGGTCAGATGTCGAGTTCGATCGGCTGGCGCGGATTCGAACGCCGGCGGCGGGAAGCCAGGCATGCCAGGCCTAGACCCATCAGGGCCCCCGTCCCCGGCTCGGGCACCACCGGCGGCGGTGTCAGCTCCGCACCCCCACCGCCGCCGACGAAGTCGTCGAAGCGGACGCCGTTGCCGAAGGGAATCGGGCTCCGGAGAGGGTGGAGTTCAAAGAAATCGTTCCCGCCGACGGACGGTTCCACGACGGAGGTCGTGAGTACATCCTTGAAGACAACGGTTCGTACGAACTGATCGACCTCGTCCAGAACGATGGTGTCTCCGCGGTTGCGGGAGAAGCTCAGCAGCATGGCGAGGGCTCTCGCCCGGGGCGACGGGGTCAGATGGAAGGGAACCGACCGCACCCGAGGCGGGTCGATGTAGAACCGGCCCGGGACCACGCCCAGGGTGAACTCTCGGCGCACACGAAGAGGAGGCCGGACTTCCGTCCGCGCCGACGCCACCACGATCGGTTGATTCGGGGCGACGGCGTGCTCGCTTCGCTCCGCGAGCTCGACACGCACCACTTCCGGGCTCAGGAAGCCCGCAACTACCGCGGCGGGGAAGAAAAGAAACAGCAGCCCTACGATTCGACGGTGCCATCGGGCCGAGCGCTTTGAGTGCGTGCTCGATTGGGGCATCGAGCGCTCCTTCTCCGAGTCGGCCCGGGCGGCACAGTTTCCGCCGGACCCTGGGAGATCTATCGGCTCGCTGGATGCTGGTCTTGACTCGAGTGCGAACTCGGAGCTACTCGCTGACGCACGTCACACGCAGAACCCGACGCCGGCCGGAAACGAACCCGCAAGAGACCCGCAACAACCAGAACCGGGGGCAGCGCGGGGTCCGATGGGTGCTGTCAATCGTCGGAAGATGCCGCCGGCCGCCAAAGACCGGACTCCGCCAGCGCACGCGCGAAGAGACGGTTTCCATACGCGTTGAGGTGGTTATCGTTCACCCAGAAAAGATCCGCGGGTTCGCGATGGTCTTCTTCGAGCATCCGTTTCATGGCGGGCACGACGTCGACGATCTCCAGGGAAATGTCACCCAGCCAGCGCTTCAGGAGATTCAGACTTCCATCGATGCGGCGTCGCGGCGGAACTGGAACGACGACCAGACGGCAGTCGCAGCTGCGCGATAGTTCCAGCAGATCTCGGAAGATGCCGCGGACGCCCGAACGTCTCCGGTTCTTCACCGCTTCGGTGATCTCGAGCTCCGCCGCGGTCGGCTGGACAAAGTGGAGACGAAACAGGTTGTTCCTCGAGACGACAAAAAACACGAGGCGAACCAGATAGGAATGATCGAAGATCCACCGCGTGGTTCGCCTGCGGAGATGTTCATCCACCCGCCCTCTCAACACCATTCGCTGAAGTTCGTCC
>JACZXC010000240.1 GCA_022571825.1 Myxococcales bacterium
CGTGGAGGCGATGGCGGAGGCCGTCGCCGACATGGACGCCGGACGCGCGCGCCGCGAGCCCCAGGACGCATCGCGGGCGACCGCCCAGGGGCTGATCGGCGATGCCGAGGCCCGCATCGACTGGTCGCGCCCAGTCTCCGAAGTGGATCGGTGGGTCCGCGGATGCGATCCTCAGCCCGGTGCCTTTGGTCTGTGGAAGGGCGAGAAGGTTCGCCTCTTCGACGGGAGTCTCGTCCCCGGCGGGGATGCCTCGAAACCCGGGACGATCGTCGACGTTCGGGATGGGAAGTTGCTGATCGCCGCAGACGGGGGGTGTATCGCCGTGGGTCGCGTTCGCATCGGCGACGGCAAGAAAGTTCCCGCCGCCGCGTCCGGCCTCGGCCTCGGCGGCGAGGAACGCCTCGGCTGAAATGCGCGGCACCGAGCCGCCGACCCCCGAGGCGCTCGCGGGTCGGCTCGGTCTCGACCAGGCGGGTTTCAATCTCGTCGGTTCCCTGGCGATCCCCCGCTACGACTCCCTGGTTTCCGAAGCCTGGCGGGGTGCCTAGAAGGGAGCCCCGGCGCGATCGGCTCTCGTAGTCGCCAGCGGCGGGCGGGCGCTGTTCAGCGCCTTTGCCGCGTCCCCCGAGTCGACTCTTCCCGGTGATTCCCTCGATGCCTACACCCGACGGGTGGTCGATCGCGCGGCGCATCGTCTCGGGGGCGCTGCCCGGTCGGTCTACGCCTTCGAGAAGCGCGGCGGGGTCTACGCGGACTTCGTCGCCCTGGCCGAGGCCTCGGGGCTGGGAGCTCCGAGCCGCCTGGGACTGTGGCTCCATCCGGAGTTCGGCCCCTGGATGTCGATCCGCGCCATCACCCGCGCCTCCCACGCCTTCCAGGGGGGCCCCGATCGGCCCTGCGCGCTGCGCTGCGACGCGCGTCGGGCCTGCGTCGTCGGTCCCGACCATGCCGACACAACGACTGCCGAGGCCCACCACCTGCGCAGTGCCCCCGCCTCTTGACAATCGGCTCCGATGGCTCAAATTCCTGCCTCTTCCTGCCGAAGGAACCTGGTCATGGCGCCAGGGGCCTCCAGTATCCGAAGCGAACGGCTCGGGCGGTGCCCTCCCCCACAGGCTGGCGGTTGGTGAGGACTCACGGCGATTGGGGCGAAGGGATGATCGATCAGTCCAGGATTCGAAATATCGGCATCAGCGCTCACATCGACTCGGGGAAGACCACCCTCACTGAGCGAATCCTCTTCTATACCGGACGAATTCACGCGATCCACGAGGTCAAGGGCAAGGACTCCGTCGGCGCCACGATGGACTCGATGGATCTCGAGCGCGAGCGCGGGATCACCATCCAGAGCGCGGCGACGCACTCGGTCTGGAACGGCCATCACATCAACATCATCGATACCCCCGGCCACGTGGACTTCACGATCGAAGTGGAACGAGCCCTGCGCGTGCTCGATGGGGCAGTGCTGATCCTGTGCGGTGTAGCCGGAGTGCAATCTCAGTCCCTGACCGTGGATCGGCAGATGCGGCGGTACCGGGTTCCGCGCCTGGCGTTCATCAACAAGCTCGATCGCTCGGGGGCCAATCCCCAGCGCGTCGTGCAACAGCTGCGGGACAAGCTCGGCCACAACGCGGTCCCGATGCAGCTGCCGATCGGGCTGGAGTCGCAATTCGAGGGTGTGATCGATCTCGTCGTCATGAAGGCATTCACCTTCGAGGGTCCGAACGGCGAGCACGTGGTCGCCCGGGAGATTCCTGCCGAGTCCCGGAACCATGCCGGGACCGCCCGGGAGACGATGCTCGACGCGGTGTCGATGTTCTCGGACGCGCTGACCGAGGCCATCCTCGAGGAACGGGTGACGGAAGATCTGATCCATGCGGCGGTGCGTTCCGGAACGCTGGCGATGGATCTCACCCCGGTGTTTCTGGGGTCGGCCTACAAGAACAAGGGCGTTCAGTCGCTGCTCGATGCCGTGAACCACTACCTGCCGGCCCCGACGGATACCGAGAATGCGGCCATCGACTTGTCCAACGACGAGGCGCCGCTGATTCTCGAGAGCGACCCGAACAAGCCCCTGGTCGCCCTCGCGTTCAAGCTCGAAGATGGCCGCTATGGCCAACTGACCTACGTTCGCGTCTATCAGGGCACGATCCGGAAGGGCGAATTCATCGTCAACAGCCGTACCGAGCGGCGGCACAAGGTCGGGCGACTGGTCCGGATGCACGCCGACGACATGCAGGAAATCGAATACGCGGGAGCGGGGGATATCGTCGCGCTGTTCGGGATCGAGTGCGCCTCGGGAGATACCTTCACGGACGAGACGGTACGGATCTCGATGTCCTCGATGTACGTCCCCGACCCCGTCATCTCGCTTTCGGTCAGACCCACCGATCAGAAAGCCCAGGACAACATGGCCAAGGCGCTCGGGCGCTTCGTTCGCGAAGATCCGACCTTCCGGTCGAGGGTGGATCCGGAGAGCGGACAGACAATCATTTCCGGCATGGGCGAGCTCCATCTCGACGTCTACGTCGAGCGGATGAAGCGGGAGTATCAGTGCGAGGTCGAGACCGGTGCGCCCCAGGTCGCGTATCGCGAGACGATCTCCCATCGCTCCGATTTTCACTACGTCCACAAGAAGCAGACAGGCGGTGCCGGACAGTTCGGCGTCGTGGCCGGATACGTCGAGCCCCTGGGGGAGGGTGGGTCGGACTTCGAGTTCGTGAACGAGGTCCGGGGGGGCCGGATTCCCACCGAGTTCATCCCGTCGGTCGAGAAGGGGTTCCGGGCCTGCCTCGCCAAGGGCCGGCTGATCGGATTTCCGGTGATCGGACTGCGGGTCGTGCTGACCGACGGGAAATCGCACACCGTCGACTCGTCGGACAACGCGTTCCAGGCGGCGGCCCGCGGCGCCTTTCGCCAGGTCTATCCCCGGGCAGGGCCGAGAATCCTGGAGCCGGTGATGAAGCTCGAGGTCGAAGCCCCCCCGGAATTTCAGGGTTCCATTCTCAAGACCATCATGCAGCGGCGTGGTACCGTGATCGGCACCACCGAAGAGGCCGGAGGGTTCTGCCGGGTAGAATCCGAGGTTCCGCTGGCAGCGATGTTCGGATACGCAACCGAGCTTCGATCGGCGACCCAGGGTAAGGCGGAGTTCACCATGGAGTTCGCCCGCTATCTACCGGTATCCGTCGACGTGCGGAAGGCGCTCAGGGAGAAGTACGACACTCAGATGCCGGAGGAGGACGATTAGCGACTCGCGCGGGAGGACCGCTTGTACCGAAAGTTTCTGAACGCCCGCAATCCGCTGCGCTTGCTCGAGAAGGGCCTCCACGGCGGACTCGGAGGCGGCAATCTCGGCATCGTCATCGCCGGTCCCGGAGTGGGGAAGACGGCTTTTCTGGTGGGCGTCGCCCTCGATGAGCTGATGCGCGGCGGCAGTGTTCTGCACGTCTGCGTGGATCACCCGGTTTCACACGTTCGGGCCCACTACGACACGGTCTTCGAAGAGCTGGCCTCGTCGACCCATCTGGAAGACGAGGCCGGGGTGCACATCGACCTGGATCGCCACCGGCGCATTCGGGTCTATCCACCCGAGACATTCACGCCCGCGAAGCTTCGCGAGGCCATCGCGCTCGAGACTGAAACGGGATCCCCCCCCTCCCTCGTGATCCTCGAGGGGCTCGATCTTGACTCGGTTCGTTACAACGACCTGGTCGACTTCAAGGGGTTGGCGCGAAAGCTCGACGTCGAATTCTGGCTGTCGGCCACCAGTGCGGAAGAGCGAGTCGGCTCGGTGCCGGAGCGGATCGAGGCTTTCGGGGACCTGGTGAGCGTGATCCTCGCGCTGGAGCCCGGGAAAGACGCCGTGGCCCTGAGGGCGCTCAAGGATCACGAGAATCCCGACCTCACCGCGCTGCACCTGGCGCTGGATCCCCGCACGCTTCTCTTGATCCGCAGCTAGACCCCTATGGAGCGACCGGTTCCATTCGGGTTTCTCTGAGCCGGGCCATGGGAGGTCGGTGGAGCCGCCTTCGGGCGGCTCACCACATGCAGTAGCCGCGCCCGGTGTCGGGAACGGCGCGCAGGAGCAGGAACTTGTTCAGCAGATAGGGAACCCGGGATAGCTCGGGATCGCGTTCGGCATGGGTGTGATGGATCCGCTCGCCGTGGCGTTCGTAGTCGATGGCGATGCCGGTTTCGCCCCGCGCCGCGAGCTCGCTCACCCGTCGGCGCAGGGCGAAGTAGGGGAGCTGCCAGGTCGGCGGCGACGACAGGTAGGCGAGCTTGGGACGGCTCAACACGAAGCTCGAGAAGTAGTTGAAGGTCTTCCAGGAGGGTCCCGCGAGCTTGTCGAGTACGACGTCGCTGGAGGCGCGGATCACCACCAGGTCGTCGAGGTTGTCGAAGACCTGCCAGGAGGCGGGAATGAACAGGTGGTTCGACCTCCCGCCACCGGTCTGGAGATTGCTGAACATGGCGAAGACCTGGGTGTTCTTGAGCCCGAGGTGGGGCGCCAGTCCGTTCAGGAAGACCAACAGCGGCAACAGGGCCAGACCCCAATGCGGAATCCGCAGCGCTCCCGGCGCCCCGGCAACCCGCCACCCCGTCTTGAGAAGCCGGAAGGCGTAGGTCGCGATGAGCGCGCCGGCGTACACGAACCACAGGCCCAGGTGGAGGTCATGGCCGATCAGGGGAGCACCGGTGTCGCCGAGCTCGACTCTGTTCCCCAGGGTCCACAGGACCGTGGTGGTGACGGCGGCGATACCGACCAGGATCGTCAGGCTCCGATCGAGCACCGCGCGGATCCGTCCCCCCCGCGAACCCGGGTGGAGTCGGATCGGGAAGCGGGCCGCGAGAGGCCCCGGGGCCTGGAAGAACGCGAGGGGCGCGAAGAGCGCCAGCATGGCCAGCAGCGTCGCGGAGAAACCGATATACGCCGCGCCGAGCATCGTGTGGAATCCCGCGGCCAGGGCGATCCCGGCGCAGCGAGTGGATCGGAACACGAGCAGCATGGGAATCCCCGCCTCCACGACCAGCGTTCCGTAGATGCCGAAGTACTCGACCCACAGGCCCGACGGGAACCAGGGCAATACCCGCCGAAGGTTGGCGAGTTGACCGGGACCGCAGGAGACTTCGAGGGAGAAGAAGTCGACGTTCAGCTTCTGGACGACGGCCCAGAAGTACATGACGATCAGGACCCAACGCAGCGCCGGGGCGAAGCTGTCGTAGAGTTCGCCGGGCGCGATTGAGTCGCGCGGGCGCGCGAGCTTGAGGCGCGCGCCCGCCAGCAGGATGGCCACTGCCGCCACCAGCAGCAGGATCGCGTGGCTGGAC
>JACZXC010000241.1 GCA_022571825.1 Myxococcales bacterium
GACCGGTTACCTAACCACTTCGTACCGAATTCTGGGCGACAGTAATGAACTCAAACGAGCCGACGGGGTTGGGATCAACGTCGGCGGGCAATACCAAGTGGTCGATTTCGCAAGCCTCGGCGTGAGTTATGACTGGCGTCAATCCACAGACCGCAGTCGGACCGACCCTCAGTGGATCTCTCCCTACGTGAGTATCCACGCGACCGATCGCCTGTCGATCAACCCCTACTGGGTATACGGTCTCAATTCGGATTCCCTCCAATACGGCGGCGGAATGACGTTCTCCTACCGCTACTAGAAACTCATTGGGATCGGGGTAACTGACGCGGCGGATCAGACTTGCTGCTTGCGTACCGACCAGATGAAGCCGTCGTACCAGAAGTGCATGATCGAGACGGTCAGGGTGGCAGCCCACAGCCAGGTGAGGTCGGTGTCGATGCTCTCGACCCACACGCCGTAGGCCAACGCCGGGAGCACGAACAGGCCCAATGTGACCGGCACGGCCCACCTCCACGACTCCACCCGGAACAACCGCATCATGTCGCGCTTCTCCGAGTGCCAGACGATGCCGAAGTACTGGAGCGCGTGGAAGAAGTTCATGATGAAGAAGGCCTCGCCCCAGGTGTTGAAGCCCCAGGTGTAGATCGAGCAGAGGCCGGTGCTCACGAGCAGGGTGACCTTGAGCGGCGAGATGCGGACCCCGCGGCGGTGCAGACGCCACTGGGCGAACCCGTAGTAGGCGAGGAACGCGGTCCCCGCCGCCAGGACCGCCCAGGTAAAGTACCGCTGGTGTCCCTCCATGAAGGCCGGAATCGCGGTGAAGAAGACACTCCCGACGCCCTCGAAATCCTCGAAGTCCCCGAAGTGGTCCATCATGGTGGCGCCGGCCAGGATCGGCCCCGCGTACAGTAGGTGGTTCAGCCACCAATCGAGCCGCCGCCCGACCTGAGGATCGTTTCCGGCCTTGCGGTCGTAGATTCGAGCGAAGCCGAAGGTCTGGAGGCCCGAGTGGTAGACATCCCAGAAGGTCGCGAGGACCGACACGAACACCAGGGCCCAGGACGAGAAGACCATGGCCGCGTACAGCAGGACCGGCACCAGCAGGAAGCGGACGGGGTAGAGCCGGGCGATCTGCGGGTTGGCGTGACTCCGGAAGAAGACGATGACGAGGTGAGCGTGGGTGAAGACCCCGATCGCGAGGCCCGCTGTGGTGAAGTCTTGCCCCCACAGAACGAACTCGCGGTCCGCGAAGTCGGTCCCCGAGATCGCGATTCCGAGGCCGAGGGCGAGAACCGGGGGCAGCAGGAAGAAGAGCCAGTCGAACGCCGGCGCGACGATGTAGGGAGACTGCGTCTGCCCGCCTTGACTCGAGCTCATGGCCAGCCACTCCCCATCCCTTGCGGCCCGCGTCGGGCGCCTCGGCGCCGACCCCGTCGCCGCCTGGATCTGCGAAGCCTACTCCCTTCTCTCTTTCGGCCGGCGCCCCGCTCGCCGTAAGCGGCTTTGCAGGAGCGTCGTCGGTCTGGGAGGCGCAGCTGGCCCCCCAGACCGGTGTCCCGCCGATGCGGTCTGACGCCCGCCCGAGGTTCGCGCTACTTCACCTTGCTCGTCTTCGTCTTGCTCGATTGGGTCTGGCTTGACTTGGTCTTGCTGCTCTTGACTTTGCCGCTGCCGGAGCTGCCGCTGCCGTCGCACGAGGAGTCCACAGCACCGTTGGGGCCGCCGCTTCCCCGGCCGGGATTGCTCGAGTCGACGCCGTCGTCGTTGTTGCCGTGGCCGTTGTCGCTCTTGCCGTCGCGGCTGCCGGGGCCTCCCGTGAGAGAGATCACCGTGGTGGTCCGATCGAAGACATCGTCCGAGATGACCACGGGCTCACCTGAGCCGACTCCATAGTCGCCGAGGGCCGTTCCCCCGCCGATCAAGGCCATGGCGCTCGCCAGGCAGGAGGCGCCAGAGACTGGGTCGTTCGTCTTGGGTTTGTCGGAGTCATTGCACCACCTGGAGCTGGTTCTCGATGATCAACGATGTCGAGGACGGTCTCCGGGGGATCGATGTCCCCGGTCGCGGTGGCGCGAAAGTTCGCGTACAGGATGTTCCCGCCGTCGTCGGCGGCCTGGAAATCGCAGACCCTCTTGAGGGCGAGCCGAGTGAAGCCCCGATTGGAGCCGCCCAATTGAGGCCCAATTGAGGCCCAATTGAGGCCGACAGGCTGTTGGGGAGAAAAAGCGGCTGTGCGCACAGGTCGCGCGTGGGATCGCGGTGCGAAACTCATCGGACTCCCTTCGGCAGCCGTTCGACCCGCTCACCCCCATGAGGCGAGTGTGGGCACTGGCTTTGCGCCACCGCCTTTCGGCGGCTTTGCCTGTTGGAGGAGCCAGCTCTGGAACTCGAGAGTTCAGTCAGATCCTGGCGATGATTTCGTCTCCGTATCGCTCAAGAGCCCGTCGCTTGGCATCGAGGCTGGATCCCGGCCCGATGCTGAAGGCCAACGGATAGCTGATCATCGCGGTCACACCGGTATCGGCGAGCCGCCGGAAGAGATCGACGTCGGGCGGTGCCGTCACCGCCACGATGGTCTCGAAGGGCTCGCTCTCGAGGCCATTCTCTTGGCGCAGTGACCGCAGCCGTTCGATCAGAGCGGGCACCTCAGCGGGGGGGCACCCGGCGCCAAGCCACCCGTCATTGCGAGCCGCACGGCGCAGCGCTCCGGGGCTGACGCCGCCGACGTAGATGGGAATCGGCTCCCGAGGAGCGGGGCTCATCTGAAGTCGATCGAAGTCGGTGAACTCCCCGTGGTGCTCCACCATTCCGCCGGCCCACACCTTCTTCAACACCTCGATCATCTCGTCGAGGCGCCGCCCGCGGGTGTGAAAGTCCTGTCCGAGCTGGGTGAACTCCTCCTCGATCCAGCCCGCGCCCACGCCCAGGGCGACCCGGCCGCCGGACAAGAGCGCCGCCGTCCCCACGGCTTTGGCCACCAGCAGTGGATGGCGAAGGGGCGCCAGGTAGACCGCAGTGCTGAAGCGCAGTCGGGTGGTTGCCGTCGACATCGCGGCGATCGCCGCCCAGGGTTCGGGCCACTCGGTCTCGCCGGTGAAGGGCGGGCTCCCGTCCTCGGAGTAGGGATACTTCGAATCGATCTTCTCGGGAAAGAACACATGATCGGAAACCAGGGCGCCGTGGAAGCCCACTTCCTCGCAGATCTTCGACAGCGCCACCAGTTGGTCCGTTTCGGTGAACGAGAGCGACTGCCAGAACTTCATCCTCACACCTCTCGGTACCGGGATGTCTCCACTGGCCCTCACCCCGCGTCTTGTCGATCTGCGGGCTCGATCTCGAGCGACTCCGGAACCAGGTTGGCGAAGAACTCCCGGGCTCCACTCGGCCCCGTCACTTCGAGCCAGAGGGCGCGCGCCGATTCGTCCCGGCGTTGCGCGAAGGACGCGAAGCCGCAGCACCGGCTCTCGAAGGCCACGAATTCGTGTACCTCCCGCTCGGTGTCGGCGGTGAGATCCAGACGGAATGACAACCCGGCGGGCAACTCATGTACGGAACGTATCCGCTGCATGAATCCCTTCCGAAGCTCGGCGCGACGGATGCGCTGGTCCACCTCGGACAGGCTGCAGGCCACGATCGGATTTGCGAGCTCGCCCATTTTCTTCCTCCTCGAAGCAAGAGCGTACCTCTTCGATTTTGCTTTGGGTCCGGGCAAGCCCCCCTCGGTCGCTGCAAGCGGCCCGCTTGCGCCGCTATCGGCCGGGAGCTAGCAATCGAGCCCGGCAGCGGGGTGGAGGGGCCTGGCGACCGAGAGCATGGCGACTGATTCTTCCGCAGAGCGGATCCTCAGCGGTACGAGCTGGTCCGACTTCTGCACCGAGCTCCGGCGGGCGGGAGAGGTGATCCTGCGGGACGGCTCGCCCCGGGACCCCTTCGATCGGGCTGAGGGCTTTCGCTACCTGAGCCGACTCACACGGGTCGCCTTGGAGTCGTTCATCGAATTCGCGGACCCGCGAGCCCCGGTCCTTCATCGACCCGCACACGAAACCATCAAGATGGGCGCGGACAACCCGGACAACGTCTATCAGAGCGCGGCCATCAGCGGAGCCTTCGACTATCGAATCTGGGGAAGCCGGGGAACGATCCACACCCTGGGATTCGGAACCTATGCGGGAAACTACGGCTCCTCGGCGCGCTCGGGCCCCACCGGCTACGTCGACGCCGCCCAACTCGAGGTCGGGTCGGACGGCAGCTTCGAAATCCAGCTGAGCTGCCAGGAGAAGCCGGGGAACTGGTTGCCCATGGAGCCCGATACGACCTCGCTGATCGTGCGCCAGACCTATCGGGACCGGAGCCGGGAGAAACCGGCGCAGCTCCAGATCGAGCACCTGGGCGCCGAGGGACCTCCCGAGCCCGTGACCGCCGAGTTCATCGACCGCGGATTGGCAAAGGCGGCGGCCTATGTGAACGGCACAGCCACGCTCTTTGCCGACTGGGCCGAGGACTTCGCGAAACGAGTGAACGAGCTGCCCAGGTTCGACCCCTCACGGGCCAGCGCCGCCCATGGCGATCCCCATATCGCCTACTATCACGGCTACTGGGAGCTGGGCCCCGGCGAGGCGCTGCTGATCGAGGTCACGCCCCCGGCCTGCGCCTATTGGAACTTCCAGCTCAACAACCACTGGATGGAATCGCTCGACTACCGCTATCACACCATCGCGCTCAACGGTCACGGCGCCCGCCTCGAGAAGGACGGCTCGGTGCGAATCGCAATCGCCCATGCAGATCCCGGGATCAAAAACTGGATCGAAACCGCGGGACACCGCCGTGGAACCATGTGCCTACGCTGGGTTGGGGCCGAGGAGCATCCGCAGCCGACGACCCGGGTCGTGAGCGCCGGCGACCTTTCGCCCTGATCCAAAATTGGAAAGGGGCCCTGGATGCGGCGAGGGGGGCGTTACCCGCCGTACGCAATTCCGCATCGGGCTGAGCCGCCCGGGTTCACCCCCCGGATTCCTGGGAAATCCCGAAGCGCTCGGTGTAGCGGCGAAAGCGCTCGGCGATCTCGCCCTGGGACAACCCGAATGCCTGCGCCGCGTAGCGGTGCTCGCCGTGTTCGCCCTGGGGATGGTTCGTGTGCCAGTCGCGCATGCGCTCTTCACCCCCGGGCGAGAGCGCAAAGCCGAAGTGGTCGTACATGCGCTTCACGGCCCCGACCGGGTCCGCGACGACTTCGGCAAAGGGGAGATCGAAGAAGCGGGCAGGATCGACAGAATCGCGCACGTCCAGCGCCCGGTTCATCATGTCGGACCACATCTC
>JACZXC010000242.1 GCA_022571825.1 Myxococcales bacterium
GCCGGCGGACCTGGCGCACGAGATCGACACCTTCGAAGCGCAGATCGAGCTGAAGCGGCAGGGAAAGCTCGACGAGAAGGTCTTTGCCGAGACGCGGCTTCGCCGCGGCGTCTACGGACAGCGCTACGACAACGGCCAGCGCCACGACGGGGTCGAGACGCGGCGGATCGACTTCCCCTCCAACGGCCTGACCAAGGGGACCGACACGGTCTGGGACGCCCCGGGCATGCAGCGGATCAAGATCCCCTTCGGCGGGATGACTCCCCGGCAGATGGACGTGTTGGCCGAGTTGGCCGACGAGTACTCCGACGCGATCCTGCACGTGACCACCCGCCAGGACTTCCAGCTCCACTACGTACACATCGAGGACACGCCGGACCTGATGCGGCGGCTGGCCGCGGTCGGCATCACGACCCGCGAGGCGTGCGGCAACTCCGTCCGCAACGTGACCGGCTGCATTCTGGCCGGCGTCTGCACCGACGAGGCGTTCGACGTGACGCCGTACGCCGATGCGATGACCTGGTTCCTGCTGGGCCACCCCGACGTCCAGGACTTCGGGCGCAAGTTCAAGCCGGCCTTCTCGGGCTGTGAGCACGAGGCCTGCGGGCTGGTCCAGATGCACGACGTCGGTTACGTCGCCCGGGTCGTCGACGGCAAGCGCGGATTCAAGGTGGTCGTGGGCGGAGGGCTCGGCCCGGTGCCCCACCAGGCCAAGGTGCTCTCGGAGTTCACTCCCGAAGAGGAGATGCTCCCCCAGGTTCAGGCGGTGGCACGGGTCTTCGCGCGTCTCGGGGAGAAGAAGAATCGGGGCCGGGCGCGCATCAAGTTCCTGGTCGCCAAGCTCGGAATCGAGGAATTCCGTCGGCTGGTGGAAGAAGAGCGAAAGATTCTCCCCCACGACGATCGCTGGACGGCCTTCTTGAAGGACATGCCCCACACCTGCGGTGAGCCGATCCGGCCGGCGGCGGCGCTGGGCGGCGATCGGCCCGAAGGTTTTGGTGCGTGGCACGACACCAATGTCTACCGACAGCGGCAGGAAGGCTATGCCCTCGCGACCATCAACCTGCCCCTGGGCGACATCACGGCGGATCAGGCCCGCGCCCTGGCGGACATCGCGCGCAAGTACGTGGGCGACAACCTGCGCACGACGGTGGAGCAGAACATCGTGCTCCGGTTCGTGAGCGAGGCCGACCTCCCCGCGCTCTACGCCGAGCTCGCGGCCATCGGGCTGGCGGCGCCCGGTGCCGGCACCATCGTCGACGTGACCGCCTGCCCGGGCACCGATACCTGCAAGCTCGGCATCGCCGGCAGCCGCGGGCTGGCCGGGGCGCTGCGCAGCCGGCTGGCCGCGAAGTCGGCATCGCTGCCCGAGGCCATCTCCGGTCTGAAGATCAAGATCTCGGGCTGCTTCAACAGCTGCGGCCAGCACCACGTGGCCGACATCGGTTTCTACGGAAACAGCCGGAAGATCGACAAGCGCACGGTTCCGCACTTCCAGCTGATTCTCGGAGGCCAGTGGACCGAGAACGCCGGGAGCTACGGATTGGCGATGGGGTCGATTCCGAGCAAGGCGATTCCCGAGGCCGTCGAGGCCCTGACGGAGGCTTTCGCCCAGGGCCGCGAGAAGGGCGAGCGCTTCCAGGACTGGACCCGGCGCATGGGCAAGCGAAGCGTGCGCGAGATCATCAAGCCGTTCATGAAGGTTCCGCTCTACGCCGAGGATCCGGATTTCTACGTCGACTGGGCCGACGCGCGCGAGTTCACGGTGGGCGACCTGGGCGTCGGCGAGTGCGCCGGAGAGGTGGTGTCGCTGTTCGGAATCGAGGTGGTGAAGGCCGAATCCCAGGCCTTCGATGCCCAGGTCGCGCTCGAGGAACGCGATGAGGAATCGGCGGAAGATCTGGCGTACCGGGCGATGCTGTCGGCGGCCCGGGCGCTGGTTCGAACCGAGCACATCGATGTGACCGAGGACCCGGACGACATCGTCAACGAGTTCCGGACGCGCTTCTTCGACACCGAGCGCTTCTTCGACAAGTATGCCCGGGGCAAGTTCGGACAGTATCTGCTCGAGCGCCACGCCCGGCCGCCGGATCGCATCGACCGCGACACCGCGGCACGGCTCGTCGAGGAGTCGCTGCTCTTCATCGAGGCGGCCCACGTCTGCGAGGCCCGGATCAGCGCGGTCGGGGGCGGGGGCGGAGGCCGGATCGAGCCCCCGACGCCGCCCAGCGCCTGACCCGAGGTCATGAACCCGCACCGCATCGCCGTCAAGTTCTTCGCGACCCCCGATCCCCGGAAGCCCGTAGATCTGGATCCGTGGATCCCGCTCTTTCACCGATTCATCCAGCAGGGGAGCGTCGAGGGGCTCCTGATCGATGTCGCCGACTACGCCCACGTGCCCGACGGACCGGGCGTGATCCTGATCGGACACGATGTTGACTACGGCATCGACCTCACCGAGGGACGCGCGGGCCTCCTCACCACCCGGAAGCGCACCGCCGATCTCTCCCTGGGCGAAGTGCTTGGCGACACCCTGCGGAAGGCATTGATCGCGATTCGGGCCATCGAGGCCGACGGCTCCACGGGACTTCACTTCGGGACGGAGTCGTTCACCCTCAGCCTCGTCGACCGACTGGCGAAGCCGAACAGCGATGAAGCCTTCGAGGCCGTTCGCGCCGAAATCGCGCCGGTCCTGGAGAAGGTCTTGGGCGATGCCGGCGTCGAGCTGACCCGCGCCAACACCGCAGATTCCCGCAAGACCCTCGCGATTGCGGTGGCCGCGCCCAAGCCCATGGAGATCGACGCGATTCTCGAGCGCCTGGGCGGCACCGCGGTGATTCGGACGGTGGAGCAGCCGAGCGAGGAGCCGAGGGGAAAGCCGGGGGATTGGGAGATCGATGTCGAAGAGCTGAAGCGGCTTCGCGACACCGGGGCGGACTTCGTGCTGGTCGACGTGCGCGAGGCAGACGAGTACGAAACCTGCAACCTGGGCGGCGCGCTGATTCCCCTGGGCACCCTCGCTGACCGGATGGGCGAGCTGGACCGGGACGCCCACATCGTCGTGCACTGCAAGACGGGCCGCCGGGGATCGAAGGCCGTCGCCGCCCTGCGCGGGGCGGGCTTCGACAACGCCTGGAATCTGAAGGGCGGTATCCTCACCTGGATCGAACGCATCGATCCGAGCCTCACCCCGTACTGACAAGCGTCCTTCGCCATTCCCGGCTGGCGGGCACGGAGTTAGAATGCCTGCTCCCCGGGGCTCACGAGTGGAGGATCTGGAACCCGTGGTGGTACGAGACGGCTTCGTCGACGCGATCGGAAACACCCCGCTGATCCAGCTTCGCAAGGCCTCCGAGCTGACCGGCTGCACCATCCTCGGAAAGGCCGAGTTCCTGAACCCCGGGGGTTCGGTCAAGGACCGGACGGCGAAGTACATCATCCTCGACGCCGAGGAGCGCGGCGAGCTTCAACCCGGGGGTGTCGTCGTCGAGGGCACCGCGGGCAATACGGGGATCGGACTGGCCCTGGTCGGCAACACCCGGGGCTACCGCACGGTCATCGTGATTCCGGAGACCCAGAGTCAGGAGAAGAAGGACATGCTCCGGCTCTGCGGGGCCGAGCTGCGCGAAGTGCCCGCGGTCCCCTTCAAGAATCCCGACAACTACGTTCACGTGGCGGAGCGACTGGCGAAAGAACTGGCGGACGACGAGCCGTCGGGCGTCCTCTACGCGAACCAGTGGGACAACCTCTCGAATCGAAGCGGACACTTCCGCTCGACGGGCCCCGAGATCTGGGAGCAGACTGGAGGCCGGGTCGACGGGTTCACCTGCGCCATCGGCACGGGAGGAACCCTGGCGGGTGTGGGTCAGTTCTTGAAGGAGCGGAACCAGGACATCGTGATCGCCGCCGCCGATCCGGAGGGAGCCGCCATGTACCACTACTTCAAGCACGGTGAGCTCAAGTCTGAGGGCAGCTCGATCACCGAAGGCATCGGCCAGGGGCGGGTGACAAAAAATATCGACGGGGCACCTGTCGACGACGCCTACCGGATTCCGGACGAAGAGGCGTTGCCGATCATTTTCGATCTGCTGAAAGAGGAAGGTCTTTGCCTGGGCGGTTCCAGCGGAATCAACGTCGCCGGCGCTATCCGGCTGGCACGAGACCTGGGACCGGGCCACACGGTGGTGACGGTTCTGGCGGATACCGGAACCCGCTACCAGTCGAAGCTGTTCAATCCAGTCTTCCTTCGCGGGAAGGGACTTCCGGTTCCCTCCTGGTTGGACGGGTCGGGCGCGTCAGGCTCTTCGGGGTGAACATCGCCCAGGCCTTCGTGCGCGATCCCAACATTGTGCGGTTCGTGATCGCTCTAGGGATGCGTTTCGTCGGCGATCGGACGGACCGGCGATTTCAGAGGCGCCGCCGCCGCCGCCAGCGGTCGTCCGGTCGCGTCGCGTCCCGACTGGCCGAGACCGGCCTCCACCTCCGAATAGACGCGATGCATGACGGTGAGACTGTTGGCAGCCAGTGCCAGGGATAGGGCGAGAGCCAGGGGTGGAATCCAGCGGCGGGCCGAACCCCTCTGATTCCACACGGCGGCAACCAACACCGCCGTGACCGCGCCGTGCCAGTTGGGAGAGTAGAGGATGTATTCGCGCCCATAGACTAGGTGTACGAGGAACTGGCTCGCGATACACAGAAGCGGCGCGAGAAATCGGCGATCGGCCCGCCGCAGGCAGAAGAGGGCGGGAATCAGGCAGATAAGCCAGAGGCCGAAGAGAGCGATCTGAGCCGGATGCCACCCCTCGAGGCGCGATTCCTCGAGGGAAAGCGACCAGTAGGGCTGCCGCCAGCGCTCGATGACGAAGTCCGAATAGCCGGGAAAGGGAGCGACGTAGTTCACTCCGACGAAGTGGTTCGCGAGTCGGAAGCTGTGGCGGACCGGTGTCCCCGCGAGACTCTCCAGGCGCTGGAAGTTGCGTAGCTCGGCAATCGGCGACCGCCGTTGATAGAACCTACCCGTTCCCGGGTAGAGGCTCTCCTGGAGGTTCGCGGCGCCCCAGGTCGCCGCCCCCAAGAGGACGACGGATGCGAGAACCAGAGCCCTTCGCCGACCCGATGCGCGATCCGCCGGACGCGGCGTGCCGAAATCGGGTGCAGTGCGCAGGCCCAGGGCGATCACCCAGTGGACGATCTGGCTGATCGTGAACGCGATACTCAGCAGTCCGATCGCGCTCCACACGAGAGCTTCGCCCCAGGTAAAACGCTTGCCCCAGCGGCGGTTCAGATATAACAGGGGTACCAGCGTGCT
>JACZXC010000008.1 GCA_022571825.1 Myxococcales bacterium
GGCGGCGACCGGGGGTCTTGCACTCGACCAGGATCGAATTCGCCTCGAAGAGGCGAAGGCGGACGACCTCCTCGCGGCCCGGGCCTTGGCCATGCGGGCTCGACGCGAAGGCGACCTGGCCCAGGCCGACGCGCACTACCAGGCGCTGGTCCGGGTCCTCCCTGAGGACGCTGGGATCCTCAACAACGCTGCCGGCGTGCGCCTGAGGCTGGGCCAGGTGGAATCGGCCATCGAACTCTATGAGGCCGCAGCCCGCCTGAGCGGCTCGCCCACCGTGCTTTTCAATCTCTCGCAGGCGTATGGGCGCGCCTTCCAGATGGAAGATCTCGCACGTACATTGGCTCGAGCCCAGGAGGCGGACGGAGAGATCGTGGCGCATCTCACGGCCTTGCAGAGTTCCGCTACACGGAGTTTCGTGGTCGACCTGCCTCTGTCGGTTTCGCTCCTGTGGCGCCGAGCGCTGACGGCGGAAGGGGGGCGCGAGATCGCCGCCGAGCTGCGCGGGAAGATCGCGCCGGGCGCACTCGGCCGCGACTGGTGGGTGGCGGCTCTCGCGTTTGGCGTCGTCGCCGTCTGCGCCACCGTTCTGGGTGCGAGTCTTCGGGCGTCGCAGTTATGCGGACGCTGTGGCCGCCGCTTGTGTCCGCGCTGCGATCCCGAGACGGATGGGCATCTACTCTGCGACGCCTGCGTTCGCCTCTTTCATCATCCCGGGAACACCGACCCAAGCCTTCGCCAGGCCAGGATCAACCAACTGCGCGATCGGGAGCGCCGACTGGATCAGTTGACGTGGGCGGCGTCGGTCTTCCTCCCCGGGGTCGCGGGCTTGCTCGCCGCGCGCCCCATGCGCGGCCTGTTCGGCGCCCTCTTCTTCGCGGTGGCGGCCAGCTCGATCTTCTGGCGCGAGGGCGTGGCTCCCGACCCGTTGGTTGCGGGTGCCACGGCGCCAATCGTTTTTATCGGAACCGCTGCGGTTGCCCTCGGGGCGTATGCGATCGTCGTCGCCACCAGCCTCGCGACGCGCCGGGAGGTCTGATCGTGTCTGTTGCACTGCGCGGAAATCTCAAGGATTTCGGGATCGGTGAGATCTTCCAGCTGGTCGGGCAACAGCGAAAGACGGGCCTGCTCGAGTTTTCCTTCGAGCGTGAGCAGATCCAGATCTCCTTTGATCGCGGCTCGGTCGTGTCGGCGATTCCCGCCCGCGTCGGCGCCGACGCGGCCCTGGGTGACATGCTCGTCCGTTGCGGCTACCTGACCCGACCCGAAGTCGACCAGCTTCAACGGGATTGCAAGGCTTCGGCCCAGTCCCTTTCGGGCTTCGCGGTTCAGAGCGGGCGCTTGACTTCCGACACGGTCGCGGAGGTTGAGAACCTGCTGACCCGGGAGGCGATCTTCCAGGTTCTGCGCTGGTCACGTGGGTCGTTCCACTTCACCGCAGAAGAGGTGGTACACGATCGCGGTTTCGACGACCTGCTCGGTGCCGAGCAGATTCTGATGGACGGCATGCGCATGGTCGACGAGTGGCAGACTTTCGCCGAGCTGGTGCCATCCACGGACCTGGTCTTCGAGAGGAGAAAGAGCTTCGATGTGTATCAGCAGGATGCCGGCGGTCAGGATCAGGCCGCGATCGAAGCGGCAAAGCGTGTATTTCAGTTGGTCGACGGTCGTCTTCCAGTTCAGCGCATCGTCGACTTGTCGCGGCTCGGGACCTTCGACGCCACCCGAATTCTGGCTGAGCTGCGACGTCGGGAAATCATCGCAGACATTGGTCGGTCGCGTCGCGCGCGCGGTCCGCGGGTTTCGGTCGCCGCGGGTGGCGCAACCATGTGGCGATGGACATTCGCGTTGCTGCCCCTCGCCTTGCTCTTTGCGGTCGCGTTGCGAGCCAACCGGGAGCCTCGCCCCGAGCACGGGAACCCGGTGTTCGCGGTGCAGCGGTCGCCGTTTGAATCGATGCGACAGCGGTACGCGTCTCACCGCGTGCGGTACGGGATCGAATCCTATCGGTTCAGCGAAGGAGAGTGGCCCCGCGACCTCGCACAGCTCGAAGAGACGGGCCTGCTCGGCAGCCCCGGATTGGCGTCCGCTGCTGCCCGTCCCTACTATTCCGTGGGCGCGGAATCCGGGGTGGTGCTACTCGCGCCGGAGCGCTGAGGCCCGGCGATTCGCTCCGCGGATTCGAGTTCGGTCTGCGGATCGGATCCGAAAATTGGTGCACAAGAGGAAACCCTGGCCCAGAACGAATCTGCCGCCCGTCAGACTCTGATCTTCGACGACAACCATACCGCAGCCGAACTCTACGGCGAAGGCGATCGCACACTCCGGATTCTGGAGCAGGAGCTCGGAATCGACGCCCGTGCCCGCGGCAACGAGGTGAGGCTGGTGGGCTCATCCGTTGAAGTTGGACAGGCTCGGAAGATCCTCGAAGAACTTTACGGCGTGTTGCGCTCGGGCACCCCGGTTCATGCGCGCGACGTTCACGAGGCGGTCCGCATGGTGACGCGGCAGCCCGACGTCGACTTGGCAGAAGTCTACGAGGACGTTCTCGCCGGGGTGGGATCCCGCCGGCGAATCGTCGCGAAAAATCTCGCCCAGCGTCGCTACCTCGACGAGATGCGTACCCGGGACGTGGTGATCGCCAGTGGACCCGCCGGCACCGGGAAGACCTATCTCGCCATGGCGGTCGCGATCGCCGCGTTGAACCGTCATGAAGTGTCGCGCGTGGTGCTCACCCGACCGGCGGTCGAGGCCGGTGAGAAGCTGGGGTTCCTTCCCGGCTCCATGACGGAGAAGGTGAATCCCTACCTGCGTCCGCTGTACGACGCGCTCCACGACATGATGCCCTTCGAGAAGGCCACACGGCTGATGGATCGGGGTGTGATCGAGGTTGCCCCGCTGGCGTTCATGCGCGGACGCACGCTCAATGACTCGTTCGTCATCCTCGACGAAGCCCAAAACACGACCAGCGAACAGATGAAGATGTTTCTCACGCGCCTGGGCTTCGACTCCAGGGCGGTCATTACCGGCGACACGACGCAGATCGACTTGCCCAGCGAGAAGCGCAGCGGCCTGATCGAGGCCCTCGAGATCCTCAAGGACGTCGAGGGAATCGGCTTCATGCAGTTCACGAAGGAAGACGTCGTTCGGCACCCTCTGGTGCAGTCCATCATCGACGCGTACGAACGCTTGCAGCAACCGACCGCCCATCACGGGTCGGAGACCCATCCCGTCGAAAAATGACCGTGCGTCTGACGCCGCGGGACTACCGGGGCGGTCTTCCCCGAGTCGACCGACGTCTGCTGCGGTCGCGGGCCGCGAGGTTATTGCGCTCGGTGTCGCATGCGGCATCCGAACTCTCGATCCACTTGGTCGATGACGAGGCGATTGCGGCTCTCAACTCGACCTACCGCGGGCAGGCGCGTGCTGCGGATGTGCTGTCCTTTTCGCTTCTCGAGGGAGACCACGCCGAATACCGAGGCCCGCTGCTGGGCGACGTCGTCATCGGCATCGAGACCGCCGCGCGCCAGGCGCGGGCGCGTCGCAGGACTCTCGACGACGAAGTGGCCCAGCTTCTCATCCACGGAACCCTCCATCTGTTGGGGTTCGACCATGCACGGCGCCGGGAAACTGAGGTGATGCGACGCGAGGAGCGGCGCCTGTGGCGTGTGCTGCGGACATGAGCCGAGCATTTCGGTCGCGCGGGCTGCTGTTTGCCGGCTACGTCGCCGCCACCGTATTCGCGTTTCCGCACCCGGTTCCGCAATCGATTGGCGACGGGGTGGTGGACCTGGGCAGCGGGTTGGCCTGGTGGAGCCCCGCGCTGTTGATGCTCGCCCTGGAGGGGTTGTCGCCGGGCCGGGCCGGGCGTGCCGCCTTCGGCGCAGCGCTGATCTCCCATGCCCTGATCCTTCATTGGCTCTACGTCGTCACCGTCGTCTACGGTGGCGCGCCGCCGCTGGCGGGGATTCTGGCGCCGCTGGGAGCGGGGGCCTACGTCGCCGCCTTCACCGGGGTTTTCGGGGTGGGCTGGGCTCTGCTGGGTCGTCTCGAGGTCGCCACGCCGTGGTCGGCGGCCGCGCTCTGGACGGCCCTGGACCACTTCCGGTCCTTCGCGCTCTCGGGCTTTCCCTGGGCGACCCTGGGGTACGCCCAGCATCAAAACGGGGCTTTGTTGGCCCTGGCGCCCTACACCGGAGTGTACGGCTTGTCCTTCGTCACGGTGTTGGCGGGGGCGCTCTTGGCCGGACTGTTGCGCGACCTGCGTGCCCGTCGCCGCCCGGGCGCCGGGTTCTGGGCCGGGGCGGCCGCGGTCATCGTCTTCCACGGAGTCGGAGTGGTCGACCGCACCAGGGACTCCGAAGTCGAGATGCAGACCGTCCGGGTTGCCGTGCTTCAGGGCAACATCGACCAGAAGGTGAAGTGGAGCGCCACCCGCGCCGAGGAGATTCTTCGCGTCTACGAGACACTCACCCGGCGCGCCGCCGCGGTGGGGGCACAGATCATCGTCTGGCCCGAGTCGTCGGTGCCCGGGGGGATCGATACTGGAGCGTCGACGCCCCACCGCCTGGCGAGCCTCGCGCGCGAGACCGGAGCGGTTCTGGTGCTGGGGGCGGTTGGTCTCGAGTACGACGGAGAGTCCCGTCCGATCCGATTCACAGACAGTGTCTTTCTGGTCGATGGCGCCAATCAACGCGCGGGGCGCTACGACAAGGCCCACCTGGTTCCCTTTGGTGAATACCTCCCGCTGCGCAATCTACTGGGGGGGGTGTTCACCGCCGTGGCGCGTGGAATCGCCACGCGCGACGTTTCCGCTGGAATCGGGCCCCGGGCCCTCGACCTGGCGATCCCGGGCGGGCGCGGCTCGATCCGGGCGGGGCTGCCCATCTGCTATGAGCTGCTCTTCCCGGACCTGGTGCGGCGCTTCGTGGCGGACGGCGCCGAGGTGCTCTTCGCGACCACCAATGACGCGTGGTATGGGCGGACCGGGGCTCCCTATCAGTTTCTCGCGATCACCGCCCTGCGCTCGGCGGAAAACCGGGTGTGGACCGCGCGCGCCGCGAACACGGGGATCTCGGCCTTCATCGATGCGCGCGGTCGTGTGCGCTCTCGGACCCGAATCTTCGAGCGCGGCTGGCTTTCGGCGGATCTGCCGTTGCGCCCGGCCCCGATCGGGGGATCCTTCTACACGCGCTACGGTGATGTCTTCGCCTGGGCCTGCTGGTTGGCGGTGGCCGGACTCGCCCTCTGGGGGGTCGCGCGCCAAGGGGGGCGGGCCCGGGCACGTCGATCGGGCTCGGTCGGGAGAGATCGGGGGGATGGCCATGAATGAGATGACCCGCGAGGCCCGGATAGATGCCGGCGAACTCGCCGAGCGGCTGCGCCGGGTCTGCGCCCGCTTCGACGAGTTCCGGGGGCGACTTTGACGAGGGACGCCTTCGCTCCCGACTCGAGGAGTTGCAGGTCCAATCGGCGCGTCCGGGGCTCTGGGAGGAGCGGGACCGCGCCGAGAAGCTCCTGCGCGAGAAGAGTCGGGTGGAGCGCGAGGTCGCCTTCTTCGAACGAATGGCCAGCGCTTTGGAAGAGGCGCAGGTGCTTCTGGATCTCGCCGCCGAAGCGGACGATGCAGCGACCCGCGCCGAGGCCGCCGACAAGATCGAATCGGCCCATGCAGACCTGGAAGAGGCGGAGTTCCGCCGTCTGCTGGGCGGGGAGAACGACGCGTCCAACGCGATCGTCTCCATCAATGCCGGGGCCGGCGGAACCGACGCATGCGACTGGGCCGAGATGCTGATGCGGATGTACGTGCGTTGGGGCGAGGCCCGCGATTTCCGGATCGAAGAGCTGGACCGCCAGGACGGGGAGGAAGCGGGCGTCCGCAGCGTGACCTTCACCGTATCGGGGGACTACGCCTTCGGCTATCTCAAGACCGAGGAGGGCGTTCATCGGCTGGTGCGCATCTCCCCGTTTGATTCACAATCGCGCCGGCACACGGCATTCGCCAGCGTTGCCGTCGTTCCCGAGCTGGACGATTCGATCGAGGTCGATCTCGATGAAAAAGACCTGCGGGTCGACACCTACCGGGCGGGCGGCGCGGGTGGGCAGCACGTCAACAAGACCGACTCCGCGGTTCGCATCACACACCTTCCGACCAATGTCGTGGTCCAGTGCCAGAATGAGCGCTCCCAGCACAAGAACCGCGCCATGGCGATGAAGGTGCTGCGGGCACGTCTCTACGAGCGGGCGCAACGGGAACAGGAGGAAAAGCTCGCCGCGGAACGGGGCGAACAGCGTCAGATCGAGTTCGGCAGCCAGATCCGCTCCTACACACTTCACCCGCAACAGCGGGTCAAGGATCACCGAACGGATCTCGAGGACGGTAACGTGGAAGCCGTGCTGCAGGGAAGACTCGACCGGTTCATGCGAGCCACTCTGTTGATGAAGGCGGGCGCGGGGGAGTGAACCTGTGAGCGAGAATGAGCGGGCATCGCGGCGCGCGCGGCTCGAGGCATTGCGGGAAAAGGGGATCGATCCGTATCCCGCGCGGGTCGGACCTCGGCAACGTATTGAGGAGGTGCGACGGCGCTTCGATGATCGGGACGCCGAAGCCCTCGAAAGCGATCCGCAGACCGTGGCGGTGGTCGGACGGGTCGTCGCAGTCCGTTCCTTCGGCAAGCTGCTCTTCCTGCAAATCTTCGAGGACGGCGCGAAGATTCAAGCGAGCGCGAAGAAGAAGGAGATCGAGAGCGACCTGTTCGATCGGATCCGGAACTTCGAAGTCGGCGACTTCGTGTGGATCGAGGGCCCGCTCTGGCGCACCCGGACCGGGGAGCTCACCGTCAATGCGAGGGCAGCGCGAATGGCGGCCAAGAGCCTGCGTCCCCTGCCCGAGAAATGGCACGGACTCAGCGATGTCGAGGCGCGCTACCGACAGCGCTACCTGGACCTCCTCTCCAACCAGGAGACACGGCGCGTCGCGATCCTGCGCAGCCGGACGGTCTCGGCCATGCGGGCGTTTCTGGATTCGCGCGGCTTCCTCGAGGTGGAGACCCCGGTGTTGCAGCCGATCTATGGGGGGGCTGCCGCCCAGCCCTTCGTGACTCATCACAATCGCTACGAACAGAGACTCTACCTCCGCATCTCGGACGAGCTCTATCTCAAACGACTGGTGGTGGGCGGACTCGATCGCGTCTATGAGATCGGACACAACTTTCGCAACGAGGGAATCTCGCGGAAGCACCACCCCGAATTTACGATGATGGAGTGCTACCAGGCCTACGCCGACTACCGCGATATGATGGATCTCGCCGAAGAGATGATTCTTGAACTCGCGTCGAAGGTCTGCGGCACCGGTCAGGTCGAGTATCAGGGCGGCAAGCTCGACCTGAGCCGGCCGTGGCCTCGGATTCCCCTGTGCGATGCGATTCGCGAGGCGACACAGATCGATGTTCTCGAGCACGGCGACCTCGATTCACTCCGCGAGGCGATGCGCAGCCGCGGTTTCGATCCCGGGGGAGCGCCCACCTGGGCCAAGCTGGTGGACGATCTCTTCAGCGATCAGGTCGAGCCGGGTCTGATTCAACCCACCTTCATTACGGACCATCCCCTGGATCTCTCACCGCTGGCGAAGCGATCGGTGGCGGATCCGCGCCTGGCCGAGCGCTTCGAACCCTTCATGGCGGGAATGGAGGTCGGAAATGCCTTCAGTGAGCTCAACGACCCGGACGATCAGAGAGCACGGCTGAAGGCCCAGCGAGAGGCTCACGCCGCCGGCGACCTCGAGGCCCACCCCCTGGACGAGGACTACGTGACGGCGCTGGAGCACGGCCTGCCTCCCACCGGAGGTCTCGGAATCGGGGTGGACCGCTTGGTGATGATCCTGGCCGACGTTCCCAACCTCCGCGAGGTGATTCTGTTTCCCCACCTTCGGCCGCTAAATTCGGAGGCGCCCGAGGCGCCCTGATGCCGGCGTTCACGACCCTGCTCTGGGACGTGCTCTCCACGGCCGGCGGGACCCTCGCCCTCACCTTCATCGTGGCGCTGGCCCTGGGCATCAACGCCCTCACCCTGCTGTTCTTGGGCTCCGCCGTGGTGGCCCTCGAACGGTTCGCCCGGGCGATTCGCGGTTGGCGGAGTCCGATCGGGGTCAGTCTCGCGTGGTCGGTCCTGGTGGGCGCGGCCGCGGTCTATTGGGGTGCGGCGGACTTGGGAAACGGTGCCGAAGAATCGAGTCTGGGTTCCGCGGCAGGAGTGTTCGCGATCAGCGCGATGGCGGTGGGGGCAGCCGTCGGGTTGACGGCGCTCGTCCTGCGTGGGCTGTCGGCCTCCAGGCTTGCCGACGGGGTCCTGATCTGGCTGGGGGTGGCCTTCGCACTGATCGCGGGCAGCAGCGGCCGGCTCATCTACGCGGCGGCTCCCGCCGTCGTCGCGGCCGGATCTGCGCTCGGCTTTCGCCTTCGCCGCAGGTCTCCGGCTCCCGCGCTCAAGACCGAGACGGAGCGACTGCTCTGGGTGCTCGCCGGGGCTCTGACGGTCGGAATCGCCATCGGCCTCTTCCTGCCCGATCCCGAGGTGCGTTTGGCGGCGGCGGGTGGCGTCGGGCTCGGCGCTTTCCTCATCCTGATCCTCCTGGGGCTGGTTCCCCTTGCGGCCGCGGGATTCCTGGACACCCGGGGCAGCGTCGAGTGGTTCATCGCGGTGCGCTATCTGGTGGCCAAGCGGCGTCAGACCTTCATATCCATCATCACGGGCATCTGCGTCGTCGGTATTGCGGCGGGGGTCTGGCTGATCATCACGGTGCTCTCGGTGATGAACGGCTTCGAACGTACCTGGAGAGAGGAGATCATCGGCAATCGCTCGCACTTCACGGTGCAGAACAGCCTTGGAGCGTTTGCCGACTACGACGCGGTCCTGGAGACGATTGTCCAGCAGCCCGGAGTCGTGGCCGCCTCGCCCTACCTCGACGCGGAGGGCATGGTGCGTGCTCCCCACGGTGCCATCACAGCCGTTCGGCTGCGCGGAATTGATCCGTCCCGGGTGGGCGACGTCACCGATCTGCGCGAGGACCTGATCGCCGGCTCGCTGGAGGGTCTGACCGCGGATTCGGAGGAGGACCCGGGGATCGTGATCGGGAATCAGCTCGCCAGTGCCTTCGGCATGAACGTGGGTGATCCGCTGCTGATGATCTCCCCCTTCGGCGGTCCCCGGACCCCTTTGGGTCCGGCCCCCCGCCTCAAGCGCTTCCGCGTGGTCGGTGTGTTCGAAACCAGCTTTTTCCAGTTCGACGAGATGTTCACCTACACGAGCCTTCCGGCGGCTCGAGACTTCCGGCGGGTGGGAGACGTCGTCGACGGCATCGAGGCACGCACGACGGATCTCTATCGATCGGCCAAGATCGCGGAATCGGTTCAGACGGCCCTCGGCTTTCCCTACTACACGCGAGATTGGAAGGAGTTCTTTCCGGCCTTCTTTCAGGCGCTCAAGAGCGAGCGCATCATGATGTTCGTCCTGCTCACGATGATCATGGTCGTCGCGGCATTCGCGATTGTCGCGACACTGGTGATGATGATCATGGAGAAGTCGAGCGACATCGCGATCCTCAAAGCGATGGGGGCTCGGGACGACAGCATCGAACGGATCTTTGCGATCGAGGGTACGTTGATTGGACTGGTCGGCACGATACTGGGGGTCGTGGCCGGAATCTCGGTGACGGTGCAGATCGCGTGGGTGCAGCGCCAGATCGAGGCCATCACCGGCATCGATACCCTTCCGGCAAGCGTCTATCAGTTCTCGACGCTTCCGGCGCAGCTCGATTCTAGACAGGTTGCCGTGGCGGTGGCGATCGCCATGGTGCTCGCCCTCGGCGCAACGCTGCTTCCCAGCCGGCAGGGCTCGCGGCTCGATCCGGTGGATGCTCTCCGCCATGAGTAGCGCGCTTCTGCGTGTCGAGGGGTTGTGCAAATCCTTCCCCACCGGCGGCGGGTCCATCGAGGTGCTGCGTGGGATCGACCTGTCGATTTACCCCGGCGAGCGGCTCGCGATTCTCGGGAGCTCCGGTGTCGGAAAATCCACGTTGCTGCATCTCCTGGGCACCCTGGTCCGGCCGACCGCGGGCCGCGTGCTGTACCGCGAGAAACTGGATCTGTTCGGGTTGGGGGCCAACGAGCTGGCGGATTTTCGCAACCGGAATCTCGGCTTCGTGTTCCAGTTCCATCACTTGTTGCCCGAGTTCAGCGCGGTCGAGAACGTCATGATGCCGGGTCTGATCGGTGGCCGGGGCTTCGCCGAGATGAGACGCCGCGCCGAGCGACTCCTCGGGGAGGTCGGTCTGGAGCACCGTCTCACCCATTCCGTGGGCAAGCTCTCCGGGGGCGAGCGACAGCGTGTGGCTGTGGCACGGGCCCTGGTCCTCGAGCCGGCATTGCTGATCGCCGACGAGCCGACCGGGAATCTCGATCCCAAGACTGCCGAGCAGGTGTTCGAGCTGATGCTGGAAATGAATCGCTCCCGGGACACGGCGCTGGTGATTGCCACCCACAGTACGGAGCTGGCCCGTCGGATGAATCGGCGGGTGGTGATCGTCGACGGATACCTGGAGGACCCCCGGTCGGGCGGGACACCAGACCGGCCCGACGACTCAGGCGGGGGTCCGGGGCTCGCCGCTCGTCCCGTAACTCGGTGAAAGACAAAGAAAAACCAGAACCGAAGGGTTGTCGCCCCGGAATCCGACTTGTAGACTCGACCTCATCAGAGCGGCTCGGGCGCATTGGGACGTCCAGGCTCCGGGGCCTGGGCACCACGAGCCGGAGGTACTTTTGCAGGCCGAGCGCCGTCCCAGGCAGGGCCGTCGTCAGCTCGCGCTCTCTCTGGCCTGGATCGTCGCGGGGGCGCTGGTGCCCGAAGGGGCGGGCGGCCAGCCCCTGGGCTCGGGGGATCGCAGGGAGCGCGACGTGGTCGCGGTGCTGCCCTTTCGGGTGCACAGCGCGAAGCCCCTCGATTACCTCGGGGGCTCCCTTTCGGAGCTGCTTCGCGCTCGCCTCGAGGCGGACGGTCAAGTCCGGGTCTTGGACGCCGAGGTGGTGCGCCGGCGGATGGCCGAGCCATCGGCGGGGGCCCCCGGCGATGCGGCCCTGCGCCGGATCGCCGGGGATCTCGGCGCGCACTACGTCGTGACCGGAAGCCTGACCGAGCTGGCCGGCAGCTTCAGCCTCGACGTCCGCCTAACCCCCGCCTCGATCGCCCTGCGCCCGCATACCCTGGTGTTGACCGCCCGTCGGGATGACGAGCTGCTCTCGCGGCTCGATGAGATCGCCGATCGCCTGATTGAGCGGGTGGTGGGAGCGGCGCGGGTGGCGGTGGCGAAGGTAGAAATCATTGGTGCCGACACGCGCCGGGATGAGCTTCGGGACCGTCTCGCGACTCGGGAAGGCCAGCCCTATGACCCCGAGAAGTTGCGGGACGACCTCGCCATGCTGCGAGCCGATCCCGGCTTGGCCAACGTCGAAGCCGAGACCCAGCGTGGCCCCGACGGCGTCGTCGTGAGCTTCCAGCTGGTGACGTCGCAACGACTGTTCGGAGAGTCCACCTCCGAGCCCGCCGGACTCGAGGTGACCGAGGTGATCGTGCGCGGCAACCGGCGCATCGATACCGAGGCCATCCGGGTTCGACTCGGCACGCGTGCGGGGCGGCCGTTCAGTCCGGGCCAGATCGCGAAGGACGTAAAGGCGGTCCATTCACTCGGCTTCTTCAAGGACGTCCGTGTCCTCACCGAGCCGAGCCCGAAGGGGCGGGTCGTGATCTTCGAGGTCGAAGAGAATCCGGTGGTTCGGCAGATCATCATCTCGGGCAACGAGGAGATTGACGCCGACGAAATCACCGACATCCTGACCTTGACGACCGGGTCCGCCCTGGACCAACCGCTGCTGTTCGAGAATCGCGGACGGATCGAAGCCCTCTACCGCGCTAAGGGCTTCTACCTGGCCGAGGTCGATTTCGAGATCGAGCCCTTCGGCGAAGCCTCGGTGGCCGTCGATTTCCGGGTGACCGAGAACGAGAAACTTCGGCTCAGGAAGATCGAGTTCCGGGGCAACCAGCGTTTTTCGGACCGGGAGCTTCGGGCGGGCTTCCAGACCAAGACCTGGAAGCTCTGGTCGTACCTGACTTCCTGGTTCGACCGGTCGGGTACCTATTCCGAGCCGCTGTTCATCCAGGACGTGCGCTCGATCGAGCGGAAGTACACTGATGTGGGTTACCTGCGCGTCGAAATCGGTCAGCCGGATGTCTTGCCCACGGCCGCCGGTCTCGAAGTCACTGTCGAGATCAAAGAGGGTCGGGAGTACCGGGTGGGAACCATCGAGGTGTCCGGAGAGAACACGGTGGAAATCGAGGCCCTGCGAGAGAATCTGCTCCTCAAGGAGGGAGAGATCTTCAACCGCAGCCACCTTTCGGAGGACGTGGCGCGCCTCACCCAGCGCTACACCGATCGGGGCTTCTATTTCGCCAACGTCTCACCACTGACGAAGCTGTCGGAAGAAGACGGCGTCGTGGACGTGCGCTTCGACGTCCGCAAGGGGCCCCTCTACTTCGTCCGTCGCATCCAGATGAGCGGGAATACACGGACCGTCGACTCCGTGCTGCGCCGGGAGATACCCCTTGTCGAAGGGCAGCTCTACTCCCAGCGAGCGCTTCGGATTGCTCAGTTCCGGCTTCGGGCTCTGGGCTTCTTCGAGGAGATCGACATCCAGCCCAAGCCCACCGAGGACCCGGACCAGCTCGATCTCAAGGTCGCCGTCGTCGAGCGACCCACCGGGTCCTTCAGCTTCGGCGCGGGATTCTCCTCTGCCGACGGGCTGGTCGCCCAGGGATCGTTGTCCGAGTCCAATCTCTTCGGGCGCGGCTATCGAGCCAACCTGAGTGTGCAGTATGGCGGGCAGACCCAGCGCTTCTTCCTCAGCCTCACCGATCCGCGCTTCTTGGGGTCGGAGTTCAGCCTCGGTGCCACGGTGTTCAGCACCGAACTCGACTTCGACAGCTTCCAGCAGCAACAGCTCGGTGTGGAGTTCGTGGTGGGTCACGCTCTCAGCGAGGACAACCGCAGTCGGGGCTTTCTCCGCTACAGCTTTTCCACCCGCGATATCTTTCAAGACACCAACGTGAACGCCGCCGCGGTCATCTTTCGCGAGCTGTTCCAGACCGACCTCAGCAGCAGCGTGCTGGGCCTGAGCTTCTCCACCGACACGCGGGACGACCGCCTGGCGCCGACCTCCGGCTATCGCCTGGGCGGATCGCTGGAGGGAGCGGGCCTGGGCGGCTTCACGAAGTTCCTGCGGGTCGAGGGCCGCGCCGCCTGGTTTCTCGGGGCCCCGAGCTGGCTCTTCGAGCGCTCGACCTTCGTCGTGTCCACGAATCTCGGGTACGTCCTGTCGTTCAACTCGATCGGCGACTACGGACTGGAGTCGCTCCCCCCGCTTCCCACGGATGGATCGCTGGCAGGTCTCGACGAGATCGACACCGATCTCAAGCTGCCGCTCTCGGAGCGCTACTTTCTCGGGGGCCTCGGTTCGTTTCAGCTCCGCGGCTTCCGGGGCCGCACCGTGGGCCCCCGGCGCGCGATCGTTTTCGAAGGGAATTCGGGCCGGTTTCTGCCGCTTGGCACGCGCGAAGTGGTACGGGATGAATTCGGGAATATCGTCCGGGTGGCTACGGATCCGGGGGCGCTCGAAGTACTCAGTACGGCCTGTGTCGACAGCGACGGCAACGTCCCGACTCCGGAGATTCCCAGGGATCAGTGCAACTCGATCAACGACCAGAAGGACGAAGACTTCGCCAATCTGGACCTGACCGACGTCGTCGGCGGCAACAAGTTCATCTCGAGCAGCGTGGAGTACCGTTTCCCGATCTCCCCGACCCTGGGACTCATGGGTGTGGTGTTCTTCGACATCGGCGACGCCTTCGCGGAGGGCGAAAACATGTTCGACGTGACCGAGTGGCGCTACGGTACCGGGGGAGGAATCCAGTGGTTTTCGCCTTTCGGCCCGTTGGCCATCGTGCTCGGCTGGCCGATCAACCCTCTCTCGGTAGAGGATTCACCCGTATTCGAATTCTCCATCGGCGGTGTGGGCTTTTGAGGCCCGATCTTTCGCGCGACGCTTTTTCAGGGGGATGGATAACATGAGAGTTCGCAGGGCAACCGTATTGCCCGGCCTGTTCGCGATCGTCGTGGGGGGCACGGCCGCCCAGGACGAGCCGATCAAGATCGGGATCGTCGACATCGACCAGGCGATCAGCTCGACGGCCGAGGGAAAGGCCGCGAGAGAGGAGCTCGCGCGCAAGCAACGCGCAGCTGAGAAGAAGGTCCAGCCGCTGCTCGACCGGCTGCGCGAAATGGAAGAGGACTTCAAGGCCAAGCGATTCGTGATCTCCGACGAAACCCGATTCCAGAAGCAGCTCGACCTGGCCGAGGCGAGCAACGAGCTCGAGAGCAAGGTGAAGGAGCTCCAGAACCGGCTCAAGCTGGACGAGCAGCGCCTCAAGGGTCCGCTCATGAAGAAGCTGGGCCAGATTATCGAGTCAATCGGGAGAGAGAGCGGATTCACGATGATCCTGCGCCGCCAGTCACCGGGTCTGCTCTACGCTCGGGAGGCACTGGACGTGACCGACCTCGTCGTGGCGAAGTACAACGAGTAGGCGCGCGCGCGGGCTAGGCCCGACTCAACCACACGCCGCCCCGGCCGGATCCTCGCCCGGCGTCCCGACTCTCGAGGCGAAGCGAGGGTGCGATCCGGCCGCGGGGAGGGGTATCCTCAGAAAATTCACTCCCGCGCCCGAGGCCTGTCATCGCAGCTCGCCTTCATCTGCTCGCCCCCGCGCGCGACTTCCCTCCCCGACTCGCGTCTTGCCCGGCGGGAGCGGCGAGCCGGATGCGCCGGTTCCACCCCGCGTGATGCGCCGTCTCGATCTCGGTCGCCTGCGGTCGCTTCTCGATGAATTCTCACGGGTGCGACTGCTCGTGGTCGGGGATGTCGTGCTCGACGAATACGTGTGGGGCGAAGTGGAGCGGGTCAGCCCCGAAGCGCCGGTTCCCGTGGTCCACGTCCGCGACGAGACGGTGGTGCTCGGTGGCGCCGCCAACGTGGCCCGCAACGTAATCGCCTTGGGAGGCTCCGCGGCGGTGTGCTCCGTCCTCGGCGATGACGCGGGAGGCCGCCGGGTGGTGGATCTACTCAAGGACCTGGGTGTCGATCCCGGCGGACTCATCCTTGCGCCCGGGCGCCCGACCACCCGGAAGACGCGCATCATCGCCCGCTCTCAGCAGGTGGTCCGCATTGATCGTGAGACCCTGGATCCGGTGCCCGCTGCCCTCGGACGTCGGCTGTTGGATGCGGTCGGACGGGTACTGCCATCGGTCGACGGCGTCATCCTCGAGGACTACGGAAAGGGGGTGCTCGCGCGTCGCCTTGCGGGTGGGATCATGCGCCGGGCTCGGGCAGCCCGGGTTCCTGTAGCCGTAGATCCGAAGCAGACGTTGCTGCCCTATCGTGGCGCCGCGCTTTTCAAGCCCAATCTGCGGGAGGTAGCAGCCCTGTCCGGGATGCCGGTCCAGACTGCCGAGGACCTGACCCGAGCGGTCGGACGACTGCGCCGGAAACTGGGCAGCGGCGCGGTGGTCGTGACCCGGGGTGCCAGGGGCGTGACCCTCTTCGAGGGCGATGACCGGGGATTGGACGTTCCCACCGTTGCGCGCGAGGTCTTCGACGTTCAGGGCGCGGGCGACACCACGATCGCCGGGCTGGTACTCGCCCTGCGCGCCGGTGCCTCCCTGCTCGAAGCGGCGGCCATTGCCAATGCTGCGGCCGGGGTGGTGGTGGGGAAGGTCGGAACCGCTACGGCGAGTGTCGACGAGGTGAGCGAGCTGCTACCCGCCTCGATTGCAGCAGCCCGGGGCGAGTCGTGATTCGAAGCATGACCGGCTTCGGGCGGGCTTCCTTCCAGGTGGAGTCGAGGGACTTCGACGTCGAAGCACGCTCGGTGAATCATCGCTTCCTGGACGCGCGGGTGCGCCTGCCCCGTGTGGTGGCCGATCTGGATGGAGAGGTCCGCACCCGGATCTCCCGTCGCATCGCCCGCGGAAAAGTCGATCTGAGTGTGGTGCCGCACCCCGGATCGGTTCCGGCGCCGAAGCTCGAAGTCGACTGGAGCGCCGCCGCCCAGTACGCCCAGGCGGCTCGTCGGCTTCGGGAAAGCGAGGGATTGGACGGGGCCCTAGAGGTAGGAACCGCGTTGGGACTGCCCGGTGTGGCTCGCTTCGTCGAACTGGAACTACCGGGCGAGGCGTTGGGACCGACACTGCTCAGCGCCGTGGACGCCGCCCTCGATGCCCTCGACGCCATGCGTCGGGTAGAGGGCGCAACTCTGGAGCGCGAGGTGCTCTCCCGTCTGGAACGGGTGGCCGGACTCGCCGACAGCCTCGAGGAGCGGGCGGGCCTGGTCCGAGAGCTGGTCGAGCGCCGCCTGCGTAAGCGTGCCGAGCAGCTGGCGCAGCAGAACGGCCTCACCGATGAGTCTCGGCTCTACCAGGAGATCGTGATCGCTGCCGACCGGATGGACGTGACCGAGGAAATCGTGCGCCTGCGCAGCCACGTGGATCAGTTTCGGACGATCGTCGAATCCGCTGGCGCCGGCATGCCCGTGGGTCGCAGGCTCGACTTTCTGCTCCAGGAACTCGGCCGCGAAGCGAACACGATCGGGTCCAAGGGCAATGATGCACCCATTGCTCACGACGTCGTCGAACTCAAGACCGAGATCGAGCGCATTCGAGAACAGGTCCAGAACATTGAGTAAGCCGGTTCTTTTCAACATCGGATACGGGAATCTGGTGGTTGTCTCGCGGGTCGTCGCCATCGTCTCGCCCCAGGCAGCCCCGATGAAGCGGCTCCGCGACGAAGCTTCGAACCGGGGAAAGCTGGTGGATGCCACCCAGGGTCGCCGCACGCGATCCATCATCGTGACCGACAGCGATCACCTGATCCTCTCGGCGATCAACCCAGAGACCATCGCCAGTCGCCTGACTTCCGACGGCGCCCGAGGTGAGGAGTGAGCGCTGCTCCGAGTCGCCTCGGCATTCCCTTCGTGATTGCGGCTGCCTCGGGAACCGGAAAGACGACCGTCTGTCGGAAATTGATCCAGCGGAACCGTGAAATCGGGGGACGACCCATCGAGTTTTCGGTCTCCCATACGACTCGGCCGCGCCGCAGTCAGGAGGTGGACGGGGTCGACTACCGCTTCGTATCGGACGACCGGTTCCAGCGCCTGGTGGACGAGGACGCATTTCTCGAATGGGCGACCTACAACGAGAATCGCTACGGGACGAGCTGGAGCTCGATCCAGGGGCCCTTGGCGAACGGAATCGATCTGCTGCTGGAGATCGAGGTTCACGGCGCTGGTCAGGTGCGGGAGCGCCGCGACGATGCGCGTTTCGTGTTTCTGCTGCCGCCGTCGATCGATGCACTCACCGAGCGACTGCAGGCGCGTGGAACCGACACCAGCGAACAGATCACGCGGCGTCTCGAGCATTCCGGCCGGGAACTGGCCGCCGCGGTGGATTTCGACTACGCGGTGGTCAACGACCGTCTCGACCGCTGCGTGGAGCAGTTGCTGGACATCGTCCGAGCCGAGCGGTGCGGCGGGGTCGCCGAGGTGCGCCGCCGTTTCGCCCCGGCAGCGGCGCTGGCGGGGCTTCAGGTTGGCAAGGACACCGCTGGACGCTTGGACAAGGGTCCGTTATTTTAGCCAAGCAGCTGATATCAAAGAGAAATTCAGCGAAGACTCCAGACTCGGGGGCAGCATAGCTGGCATGCTTCGGTTCAATGACGTCGCCGACCGGATCCTCGAATACAGCCCGGCCTGCGATCTAGCGTTGCTCCAGCGGGCCTACGTTTTCTCGGCCAAGGTCCACGAAGGGCAGGAACGCCTGTCCGGCGAGCCCTATCTCGTTCATCCCCTCGAGGTCGCGGGCATTCTGGTCGATCTCCGGATGGACGAGGTCACGGTCACCGCAGGTCTCCTGCACGACACCATCGAAGATACCCTCACCAACGAGGAAGAGATCCGTCGGCTCTTCGGAGAGCCCGTGGCGTTCCTCGTGGCCGGGTTGACCAAGATCGCGAAGATTGAGTTCACCTCCGCGCGGGAACGCCAGGCGGAGAACTTCCGCAAGATGCTGCTCGCGATGTCGAAGGACATCCGCATCTTGCTGATCAAGCTCGCGGATCGGCTGCACAACATGCGGACCCTCCAGTACATGCCGGAGGATGCACGTCGTCGCGTCGCCCAGGAGACTCTGGATATCTACGCGCCCTTCGCGCATCGGCTCGGCATCAACTGGATGAAGCAGGAGCTCGAGGACCTCGCGTTCCGGGTTCTCAAGCCGGGCGTTGTCGAGGAGCTCGAAGAACGTCTCCAAAGCCAGCGCAAGGCCCGCGAGGTCTATATCGAAGAGGTCATTGGAATTCTGTCGAAGCGCCTCGCGGATGCCGATCTTCAGTGCGAGGTTACCGGGCGCCTGAAGGATCTCTTTTCAATTCACGCCAAGATGGAGAGCCAGGGCCTCAGCCTCGATGAGATCTACGACGTGATCGCGTTCCGCATCGTGATCGACGGTCTCGCGAACGACGTCTACCTGGGCCTGGGGATCATTCATTCGATCTGGCGACCGGTGCCCGCGCGAGTCAAGGACTAGTGCGCCCATCCC
>JACZXC010000243.1 GCA_022571825.1 Myxococcales bacterium
TTGTCGATCTCGTGCGGGATTCGACGGTTCGTCTGTTTCCGGTCGGGCGTCTGGACCTTCTGAGCGAGGGGTTGGTACTGCTCACCAACGATGGTCCACTCGCCCACTCCCTGCTGCACCCCTCTTTTGGCGAGGAGCGCGAGTATCGGGTCACGGTTCGCGGTTCGTTCGATCGATCCACACAGCGACGCATTTCGGAAGGCGTGGAACTCGAAGACGGTGTCCGGCCAGGTGGACGTCATCAGTCCGACGTAGCGCTCGACGTCGTCCGGGGCGAAGATTCCGAGGGTATCCGGTAGATACACGCGATGGATATCCCACTCTCGCAGGTGCTGGACCATGGCGAAAACGTAGTCGAAGGAGTCGCGCACCCCGTTGGACCAGTCCTCGAGCCAGACATTCACGGACAGGCGCTTCCGTCGCGCGTAGCGGATCGTCTGGTTCACCCAGTTCCGATGGCGCTCGGGCGTCATGCCGAGCTGTCCACGGCAGTGGCGTTCCGACCCCTTGACCAGGAGGTTCATCACCCGCCCACCCGTATCGACGATCCAGTCGACGGATGTCGTCCCGTCGCTGTAGCCGAGGATCTCGACCCGGTCGCTTATGTGTTCCTTGTGCGCCCAATCGGCGATGAGTTTGGCCGCGTCGCGTTCTCCCTCCGAGACCCGGGTGGAAGCGATTTCGATGCGGTCGACCCCAACCTCTTCCAGGAGCATCCGCGCGAGCTGGAACTTCTCCGCGGCCGTATAGGCCACGTTGGGGGTCTGCTCCCCGTCACGGAGGGTCGTGTCCATGACGGCGATCCGGTTCGGATCGGATCGCTTCCCGGCCATTGGGGTCTCCGTTCCCCTCCCGGGGAGGGTCCGGGAGGGACTATCACACGACCCTAACAGCGAAGAGGGCGGGTCGCACGCGGCGACCGGACCCCGATCGAATCGAATCTGAACCGAAAGATCCGTTGGATTCACGGAGTTGCCGGTAGCTACCCTTCCCGGGGTGACGGCGTGCACGCGAGCGCTCGAGGTCGAGGGGAAGGACGGCGGCACTCGCCTCGACCTGTTTCTGGCCCGGGAACTCGAACTCTCCCGCGCGGCGGTCCGGCGGTTGCTGGCTCGGGGTGTGATTCGCGTCGACGGTCGGGCGGTCGGCGAGGCCGCCAAGGGAGCTTCACTCTCTCTGGGAGCCCGGGTCGAGGTCGCGCCATTCGTCCGTCCCGAAGACCAGAAGGCCCGAGCCGAGCCCGCGTCGCCGCTCCGGGTGCTGGCTTCGGGACCGGGCTGGCTGGCTCTCGACAAGCCTGCGGGGGTCGCGGTCCATCCCCTTCGCGAGCAGGAGACCGGCACCCTCCTGAACGCGATTCTCGCGCGTGACCCCGCAGTGCACGGAATCGGCGAGGGGGGGCTTCGCAGCGGGGTGGTTCATCGGCTCGACATCGACACCTCCGGGGTCGTTCTCTTCGCGACTCGAGAGGAGACCTGGCAGCGGCTGCGCGGAGGGTTTGGCGAGGGCCGTGTCGAGAAGGTCTACCGAGCCCTGGTGCGGGGTCGATTGGATCGCGATGGCGATCTGGAGCTGCCGTTGATCACGGCACGCCACCGTCCCGCCCGGGTGCGGGTGGTCGACGACAAGGAGAAGGCCCGCGGTGCGTGGCGGTCGTCGTTGCAATGGCACTGCCTGGAGGATCTGAAGGGCGCCACGTGGATCGAGGTACGGCCGAAGACGGGCTTCCTACACCAGATCCGGGTCAGCTTCGCCCACCTGGGTTTCCCGATTCTGGGGGACCGAGTCTATGGGCCGCGAGATGACGGCCTCAGTGCACCCCGCCAGATGCTCCACGCCGCCCGGATTTGCTTCGAGGACGTGGAGGCAGAGAGCCCCGAGCCGGCGGACATGGCCGCTCTCCGCCGCCGCCTGGGCGGGGGTCCTTGAGGGCCTCCGCGGGTTCAGCGCTTGCGGAGCAGGGTGAGGCCGTCCGAGACGGGGAGCATGACGCAGTCGACCCGTTTGTCGTCGGCCACCCGGCGGTTGAAGGCGCGAATCGCCCGGGTCTGGTCGTCGCCGGCCGTCGGGTCGGCGACCCGGCCCATCCACAGGACGTTGTCGACCAGAATCAGACCCCCGGGCCGAAGCCGCTCGAGGATTTCTTCGTAGTAATCGGGATAGCTCGGCTTGTCGGCGTCGATGAAAGCCAGGTCGAAGGCGGGGGTCTGCCCGAGCGAGCGCAGGGTGTCGATGGCCGGTGCAATGCGCAGGTCGATCTTGTGAGCGACCCCGGCCTTTTCCCAGTAGCGCCGGCCGATCGCCGTCCACTCTTCGCTGACGTCGCAACAGATGAGCTGACCGTCCTCGGGGAGGCCCCGTGCCAGGCACAACGCGGAATAGCCGGTGAAGGTGCCGACCTCGATCGCCCGGCGCGCGCCGATGGCACGAGCGAGGAGCGTCATGAAGGCGCCCTGCTCCGGCGCGATCTGCATGATCGAGATGCTGCCGAGCCGGCGGGTCTCTTCGATCAGGCCGAGCTGGATTTCGTCCGGCGGCGTGCCATGGGCAACCAGGTAGTCATGGACGGCGGGCTCGAGGTGAAAGGACTTGGGCCGATCCGGCACGCCTAGTGAGCGCCTCCCCCGTCGGCCTTCTTCTGCAGCCGCATCGCAATGGCGCTCTCGTCTTCGGCCTCGGGAATCATCCCCTTGTTCTGAAGCAGAATCGAGAGGTTCGTGTGGCTGAGCGGGTCGTCGGGCTCGAGTTCGATCAGCTTGTGTGCGGCTTCGATGGCGTCGTCGATCTCTCCTTTTTGACGATACGCCATCGAGAGCCCGTTCCACGCGATGGCGAGCTCGGGGTTCGCATCCAGCGCCCGCCGATAGCAGGTGATTGCCTCGTCGAGGCGGTCGTTGGCGAAGTGCTGAAATCCCTCACGGTAGAGGGCGCGAGCGTCGGCCACGGGGTCAGTATACTGCCGTCTTCTCCCCGGGTGCTCAACTTGGAAGGTTGAGGAACTGCGTCGGCTGCTCTTCGAGAATCTGGTCTTCAGTCTGGCGCTGTTGCTCGGCGGGGCCCAGGTCCTCGTCGCCCACTGGGTCCTGACCGCGGTGATGGGCCGGGAGGGATTCGGGCTCGCCACCGCCGGGGGGCTGGGGGCGCTGCTCCTGGTGTTCAACGGGATCACGGCGTCGCGGATTCGGCGGGGGTGCCGAAGGCGGGACTGGGCCGGAGCCGCCGCGCGATTCTATCTGGGGTCCAGCATCGCCCTGCTCCTTCTGGGCGTTGCGATCGGACTCTCCTGGATTGCGTTCTTTCCGGTCTGGGGGATCGTCCAGTGGATCGGCTCGGATCCCGAGCCGATCTTCCTCGGCTTTCGTTGGATCAGCCTCGCCGGCATCGGTTCGTTGGCGCTGCTGATCCTGTGGGGCTTCACCGGCGGGCAGGCTCGCGTGGAGCGCACCCGGGTGCGCGTTTCGATCCCCGGTCTGCATCCCGATCTCGAGGGGTTTCGCGTCGTGCAAATCAGCGATCTGCACATCGGCAACGGTCTCGAAGCGGAGCGTCTCGAGCGCATGCTCGAGAAAACCAACGCCCTAGATCCGGATGTGATCGTGCTGACCGGCGACCTGTTCGACTTCGATCCCTCGTTCATCGAGGGCGGCGCGCGACGGCTGTCCGCCCTCCGCGCACGCTACGGCGTGTACGCCGTGCTGGGAAACCACGACCACTACACGGGTGCCGAGAAAGTCGTATCGGGGTTGGCGCGGTGGGCGCCGAACATCGCCGTGCTTCGCGACGCGATCGTGCGCTTGCCGGTCGACCAGCCGCTCTACCTGGCGGGGGTCGAGGACCCGGGGCAACACTGGTCGGCCCGAGAGCTCGAGATCGAGGGCCTGAGCTCGCTGGCGGCCTCGCGTCCCACGGATGGACCCGTGATCCTGCTGGTGCACCGACCCGAGGTGTTTCCCCAGGCCGCTCGCCTGGGCTTTCCGCTGGTGCTGGCGGGGCATACTCACGGGGGTCAGCTGGCGCTGCCCGCTCCGGTCGAACGCTACAACCTGGCGCGCCTGACGACCCGCTACACGCGTGGATTCTACCGCGACAATGGATCGATTCTGTATGTGAACCGCGGCCTGGGGGTCGGAGGCCCCGCCCTCCGAATCAACTGCCCGCGCGAGATCGCGACGATCGAGCTGGCCACGAGCGAAACGGCGGGCTCGACACTGGCGTAGGTCGGTGGTCGGGGCCCGCCCCGAACCCGTTCAGAGTCGCTTCTCGAGGACGTCCACCAGGCGGTGACGGCGGAATCCGACCTTCTCGTAGGCGCGCAGCGCCGTCCGATTGGCGGGGGAGAGCATCAACAGACCGCGCTCGGCCCCGGCGTCGAACTGGCGGGCGAGGGCCCAGGCGACCAGGGTCGAGCCCAGACCGCGGTCGCGCAATTCCTGGAAGACCCCCACGTAGGCGATCCAGACCCGACGCGGCCAATGGGTCTCGATTTCGGCGAACGCCACCACGCGGCCCCCACTGCGTGCCACGGCGTGGACGTGCCGACCATCGACGACGATAGCGCGCATATTCTCGAGGCTTCGTTCCTCGAAGCCGCAGGTCGCGTAGACCTCGAGGATCGCCTCCGCGTCCCCCGGTTTGGCCAATTCGAGGGAGATATCGGCGATCGGGGACGGGGGAACAGTGGGCCGCGAGTCGCAGCGCATCAGGAAGTGCTGACGCACGGGCCGGAAGCCGTGGCTCGTCAGGAGTGAGTAGCCGCCGCGGTTGCGGGTTCCGATGGCCGCCGTCACCAGCTTGATGCCGAGATTCTGGGAACCCAGGGACTGAGCGGCTCGCAGCAACTCACCGCCGACGCCCTTCCCGCGGTGGGGGCGATCCACGATCGGGCAGAACATTCCCGCTGTGGTGGCCCGGGGACGGCGAAGAAAGCCCGCAAGTCCGACCACATCCCCGTCGTCATCGGCGACCACCAGGTGGTCTTCAGGACGAATTCCGAAGCGCTGAAACTCGGCGACGAGTTCCTCTTCGGACTCCCAGTAGGGATTGAGGACGAAGTCGCCTTCCCCGCGGGCGCAGATTGTCGCGAGTGCAGCCAACGGGGTCGCGTCTTCCGGGCGGAACGGTCGGATTCTCACGGGCGCCCCCTCCCGGGGGCCGCGTCATGATAGACGCACCCACCGGCTGCCGGTGGGAAGGATCGGTTCAGGCCTTCTCCAGCTCGGTTCCATCGGCCTCTGGGCTATGGGCCCACGCGGCGTCGAATCGACTGCACGATTAGGCCGAGATCGAAGCTTCGTCC
>JACZXC010000244.1:0-1811 GCA_022571825.1 Myxococcales bacterium
CGCTGTCCGGCTCCGAGAGCGCCGCCACCACTCCGGGCCGCGCGAAGCACGCCAGGTTGTCGACGTGCCCGTCGGTGGAATCGACGTCGAGCGCCTGGTCGAGCCAGATCACCTTCTCGATTCCGAGGTAGGCGCGGAAGACCTCCTCGGCGTCGGCCTTCGTCAGTCCCGGGTTCCGGTTGGGGTTCAAGACGACGTTCTCGGTGGTGAGGAGGGTGCCCTCACCGTCGGTGTGGATAGCGCCTCCTTCGAGGGTGATCGGGGCCTCGAAACGCCGTGCCCCCGACCGCTCGAGCATCCAGCGGGCCAGACCCTCGTCGTTCTCGTAATCGCCGCCGATCTCCCCGTAGTTGTTGAACGGCCAGTCGACGCCCGCGAGGTTTCCCCGGCCGTCGACGAGCCAGGTCGGCCCGGTGTCGCGCGTCCAGGAGTCGTCGATCGCGTGCTCCAGTACCCGGATTGGATCGCCGCACTGCCCTCGCGCGTCCTCGGCGTCCGCCGGGTTGGCGATCATCGTCAGGAGCTCGAAGCGGGCGATCGCCCGCGCGACCGCCGCGTACGCCTTCCGGGCCGCCTTCAGGTCGGGGAAGGTCTTCGGATGGCAGGGCCACGCCATCCAGCAGCCCCGGTGCGGAGCCCATTCCGCCGGCATGGTGAAGCCGTCGTCGACCGGATCCATGACTCGGTTCTCCCGTCTCCCTCGGCCCTCAGCCAAGCGGCTGGCCGGCGGGCTGCTGCTGGGTGATGCAGCCAACGCCCCCGCCGTCAGCGGCCATAGCCGTACTGGGCACTCCGACGATCTCGCGGTCCGGATGGAGCTTCTGCAACAGCAGTTGCGCCTTCTCGTCGTCCGGTCCGCCCAGCATCGGCACGATCAGCGCGCCGTTTACCGGATAGTAGTTGAGATAGGGCACGGGGAAGCGCGTCGGCGACGGGAAGCCGGCGGCCGGGTTCGCGATGGGCTCGGTGTAGGGGAGGAGATCCATCTCGACGATCTCGAGCTTTCGGCCCCGGGCGTCCCTCGCCGCCACCAGGCGTCGGAGGTTCTCCTGGCAGAGCTCGGTGTTGGGGTTGTCCCGGTCGCTCACGGTCTGGAGCAGCACCAGCCCCGGCTCGACGAACTGCACGATGTTGTCGGAATGCCCGTCGGTGTCTCTGTCCTCGACGAGCCCGCGATCCAGCCAGATCACCTTCTCGACTGCGAGGTAATCGCGCAGGCCCCGTTCGGTGTCTTCGCGGCTCCGGTTCGGGTTGCGGTTGGGGTTGAGCAGGAACTGTTCGGTCACGATCAGCGTCCCCTCCCCGTCGACCGAGAAGCCGCCGCCCTCGAGCACGAAGGGAGCGTCGTAACGGCGCATGCCGAGCGACTCGGCGATCCGCCGGGGTGCGTCGTCGTCCAGCGCGTGGGGGAAGCGCTCGCCCCATCCGTTGAATTGGAAGTTCACCAGGGCGACTCCGCCCTCCCCATCGATCACGAAGATCGGCCCGTTGTCCCGGATCCAGGCGCCGTCGAGCTCGATCTCCAGAACCTCGATCTGGTCCCCGAGCTCCAGATAGTCTGACACGCTCGAGATCCTGTCCGGGGGAACCAGCAGGGTGATCGGCTCGTAGGGGGCGATCGCCCGGGCGGTCGCAGCGTACTCCTTTCGCGCCTCCTCGAGCGACCACCGATCGGGCTCGAACGGCCAGGCGATGTAGGTTCGCTCATGGGCCGCGAACCGGGCGGGCATCGAGAGCCCATCCTCAATCGGGGGTCGTGTCGGGGGTCGTGTCGTCATCGCGGCTCCAAGCGCGGTTCGGTGAGGCCACGG
>JACZXC010000244.1:1964-5221 GCA_022571825.1 Myxococcales bacterium
GGGCAGGCTCTGAAGAACGACCAGCGCCTCCCGTGCGATGGCACGGTCTCGCCCTCACCCCGATCCTCGCTGCGCTGGGATGGGTCCCAGTGACTCGCCGGTCAGGTCTATCAACAAGAGTTTTCCTAATTTCGCCTAGGTTGTAAATTTAGCTCGATTTGATTCGTGGTATATTGAGGATTCTCAACAAATTAACGAAACCTTTCGATGCTCCCTGGTATCGCTCGTGGCGGGCGTGGTGGTTACGCTCGCGTCGCCCCCCCGCGCGCCGGCAAGTCGCGGAGACTGAGCCACCTTCGAATCGGTTCGAATCGGCGGGAGAACGAAGAACCATGAGGAGCGAAGCGCGAGTCGTCGTCATCGGTGGAGGGGTGGCGGGCTGCAGTCTCCTCTATCACCTCACTCGGCTCGGCTGGAGCGACGTCGTCCTCCTCGAGAAGGACGAGCTCACGAGCGGCTCCACCTGGCACGCGGCGGGCCTCTGCACCCAGTTCAGCTCGAGCTACAACCTGATGAAGCTCCTCCGGTACAGCCTCGACCTGTACGAATCGCTCGAGGCCGAGACCGGGCAGGCGGTCGACCTCCACCGCTGCGGGAGCGTCCGGCTCGCGGGCTCGCAGGATCGGCTCGACGAGTACGCGCACCGCAAGGGCATCGCGGACACGCTGGGCATTCCCTTCGAGATCGTGTCGCCCGAGCGAGCCCGGGAGCTCTTCCCGCTCCTGAACACGGACGGAATCGTCGGCGCCGCCCACACGCCTACCGACGGCTACGTCGACCCGACGGGCGTCACCCACGCTCTCGCGAAGGGGGCGACGTCCAAGGGGGCGGAGATCCTCCGGCACACCGCCGTGACGGCGATCGAGCGAGACGGCGGTCAGTGGTGTCTCGAGACGCCGCGCGGCGAGATTCGCGCCGAGATCGTCGTCAACGCCGCGGGGCAGTGGGCGCGTCAAGTCGGACGCATGGTCGGCGTGGAACTCCCGATCGTGCCGCTCGAGCACCACTTCCTCATCACCGAGGTGATGGAAGAGGTGGGCGCCGTCCCGGGCGAGCTGCCGGTTCTGCGGGACACGGACGCCTCGTTCTACGTGCGACAGGAGGGAGGGGCGCTGCTCGTCGGCCCGTTCGAGCGGCACACGAAGCCGTGGGCGCTCGACGGGATTCCGGAGGACTTCCACAGCACCCTGCTTCCGGGGGATCTCGATCGACTGGAGGAGGTGCTGGAGGGCGTCGCGCGGCGCGTGCCCGCGTTTGCCAACGCGGGGATCAAGACCATCGTCAACGGGCCGGACGGCTACACGCCGGACGGACGCTGTCTGATGGGTCCGGTGCCGGGTCTCCGAGACTTCCACGTGCTGGCCGGCTTCAGCATCTTCGGGATCGTCTTCAGCGGCGGAGCGGGGAAGTACGCCGCCGAGTGGATCGTCGACGGTCAGCCGAGCGACAACATGTGGGAGCTCGACGTCCGCCGCTTCGGCGACTACGCGAGCTCGACCCGCTACGTGGTGGAGCGCGCCTGCGACGTCTACGGCCACGAGTACGCCATCCACTACCCCGAGCAGGAACGTCCGCAGGGAAGGCCGCTCAAGACGAGCCCCATCTACGACCGGCTGCGCTCGAAGGGGGCCGTCTTCGGCGCCCGCTTCGGTTGGGAGCGTCCGCTCTGGTTCGCGCGCAACGGTCCCGCGCGAGACGAGTACTCGTTCCGCCGCGGAAACTGGCACGAGGCGGTCGGCGAGGAGTGCCGCGCCGTCCGGTCGCGCGTCGGCGTGCTGGACCAGACGAGCTTCGCGAAGTACGAGCTCTCGGGGCCCGGCGCCGAGACGTTCCTCGACGGCCTCTGCGCCAACCGGCTGCCCGCCGCCACCGGTCGCATCGCTCTGACGCAGATGTGCACGCCCCGGGGCGGCATCGAGTGCGACGTCACCGTGACCCGGCTCGCCGAGGACCGCTTCTACATCATCTCCGCGGCCGCGACCGAGCGCCACGACCTCGAGTGGATCGCGCGCCGGCTGCCCGACGACGGCAGCGTGCGCCTCGACAACGTCTCGAGCCGGTACGGAGTGCTGACGCTCGCCGGTCCGCGCTCGCGCGATGTTCTCCAGGCGCTCGCGGACGTCGACTGCTCGCGCAAGGCCTTCCGGTTCTTCCGCTGTCGCGAGCTCCACGTGGGCATGGCGCCGGTGCGTGCGCTGCGCGTCTCCTATGTCGGCGAGCTCGGCTACGAGCTGCACCACCCCATCGAACAGCAGCGCGCGCTCTACGATCTCGTGATGGAGGCCGGTGAGCCGTTCGGCATCGTCGACTGGGGCTACCGGGCGCTCGACTCGATGCGGCTCGAGAAGGCCTATCGACTCTGGGGCGCCGACATGTCGGCGGACTGGACGCCGCTCGAGGCCGGCATGAGCCGCTTCGTCGACTTCGAGAAGGGCGACTTCATCGGCCGGGACGCGCTGCTGCGCCAGCGGGACCGGGGCATCGAGCGGGGACTCGCCTGTCTCGTGATCGACGCCGCCGACGCCGACCCGCACGAGTACGAGCCGATCCTTTCCGGTGACGAGACGATCGGTTACGTCGCCGCGGGCGGCTACGGCCACGTCGTCGAGAAGACGATCGCGTTGGCCTACCTGCCGACGGCCTATCTCGAAGCCGGCACCGAGCTCGAGGTGACGATTCTCGGGGACCGGCGCGCGGCGCGAGTCGTAGAGCAGCCGCTCTACGACCCGAAGAATGAGCGGCTGCTGTCCTGACCGCCGCAGCGATTGCGTCGCCGCTCGCAGGCGCCGTGCCCCTAGGATGGTTATGCCCATCGCGAGTGGTTCTGATGCCGACCCGCTAGTTTCCAATCTGGAGGAGCGGATTCTGAGTGCTTCCATCCTCATCGCCATCGCGATCTCCGGCCAGCCGTCGGAATACGAGCGGTTCTTCGGTTTCTAGAGGGTGCTGCCGTGACGGTCGATCGCGCTCGGTTGCGGGGGCCCGAAGGCATGCCGAACCAATCCAGATCGTGGTGGCTCCGTGAAGCCCTTGCCGCGGACTCCGGGGCGCCGTGCCCGTCCTTGGTGGGTCGGATTCGAGCCGATGTTGCGATCGTCGGTGGGGGATACACCGGTCTCTGGACGGCGTATCACCTCAAGCAGGCCGATCCCGGTGCAGATGTCGTGCTGCTGGAGGCCGATATCTGCGGTGGCGGTCCCAGCGGGCGAAACGGCGGCTTCATGTACGGACTTTGGGACGACTTCCCGGTGTTGGTG
>JACZXC010000009.1 GCA_022571825.1 Myxococcales bacterium
TGCTGGCTTTCGCGGGTGGCCGAACGCGCACCCGACGATGGCCTCATTCCTCGGGGTGCCCGTGGTTGCGAATGGCGCGGTGATCGCTGCCTTCTACCTGACGGACAAGGAAGGCGCGACCGAGTTTTCCGACGAGGACCAGGCGACGATTGCGATGCTGGCCACCCACGCCGCGGTCGCGACCAAGACCGGCTCACCGTCGGCGAGCCCGCTGAGTACGTCGGAAACGCTGCGGCTCGGCGAGCCCAGGCTGCGGTGCAGGATCAGGGCGCGCTCGGCCAGCAGATGGTGCAGCTCGGGCACCGATTCGAGGGAGGCTGGGTCGTCGGTGCTGATCAAGAGGCGGTCGATGGTTCTCGCGGCACGCAGCGCCCGGACCACGCGGACGAGCATCGGGGTTCCGTTCACGTCGATGAGTGCGCGGTGCCGCGCACCCCAGACGCCCGCGAGGGGATCGCTCGGGGGCCGTCGCCCCGCCAGTATCAGGCCGGTCAACATCAGCGGGTTCGCCCTGACGAGACCACCACGGGGTCTTGCCGCGGATGGGCGCGAGCGAAGGTGTGCAAAGTTCGCATGCCGTGGGACTCGTTGATGGGCCTGGGGGGACGGTTGATTTCGAGGCGCCGATCCGGCGAAGGGACATCAATATAGCGGAGCGCGGTCGGGCCCCCGGTGCATTCACAGCACAAGATATGGGTAAAACACCCCATCATTCAAGCTTTTGGGGTAGTCAACCGCTATGGATCTCGCTATTAACACGCCGCCACCAATGGTGGGGAGGTAGGCAATGCGTATCGGCGATATCGCCGTCGGCGACGGCGCCCCGCTGGTTCTGATCTCCGGCCTCAACGTGATCGAGTCGTTGGAGAGGACCATGGAGTCGGCGCTGGCGACCCAAGACCTGGCCGAGCGTCACGGTCTGCCCGTCGTGTTCAAGGCTTCTTTCGACAAGGCGAATCGTTCGAGCCACCGCTCCTACCGCGGCCTCGGGATGGATGAAGGTCTTCGCATCTTGAAGCGGGTGAAGCGCGAGACCGGAATGCCCGTTACCACCGACGTCCACGAGCCCGGTCAAGCGAAGATCGTCGCCGAAGTGGTGGACTGTCTACAGATTCCGGCGTTCTTGTGCCGCCAGACCGAATTGATCAAAGCCTGCGCCGCCACCGGACGCGCCATGAACATCAAGCGGGGCCAGTTCATCGCCCCCCACGATATGAAGAATGCGGTCGAAAAGGCGCGTTATTTCGGTGCCGGCGACGTGCTCGTCACCGAGCGCGGCACGAGCTTCGGCTACAACGACCTGGTTGTCGACATGCGGGGTGTGGTCACGATGCGTGAGTTCGCCCCGGTCTGCTTCGACGCCACCCACGCGGTGCAGCATCCGGGACGAAACGAGGACGCCAGCGGCGGCGATCGCCGCTTCGTCGCGCCCCTGGCGCGGGCCGCCAGCGCCGTTGGCATCGACGCCCTCTTTGTCGAGACACACCCCGACCCCGACCGCGCGCCCTGCGACGGACAGTGTCAGCTCCGGCCGGATGAGCTCGACCGGCTGCTGCGCGACGTCTGCGCCATCCGAGCTGCCACCCGGGCCTGAGCCGGGGGGCTGTTTCCACCCGATTTCCCTACCCTGACCCCTGCCTGAGTTCGCTGTCCCCAGCCGTCGTGGACGGCGCGGATCCGAGAGGAATCCATGCGGCGAGAGATCTTCGGCGAGGAGCACGATCTGTTCCGGGCCCAGTTCCGGCGTTTTGCCGAGGCCGAGATCGAGCCCAAGATCGCCGACTGGAACGCCCGGGGCGTGACGGATCGCGAAACCTGGCGGCGGGTCGGCGCGGAGGGCTTCCTGGGGGTGACCGCCCCCGAGCGCTACGGCGGCGCCGGAGCCGAATACCGCTACGCCGCCATCATCCACGAGGAGCTGGCACGAATTCGGGCCCACGCGTTGATGATCGGGCTGCACTCGGACATCTGCATGCCCTACCTGATCGCGTACGGAAGCGACGACCAGAAGGCACGCTATCTCGCCAGATGCATTTCCGGTGAGATCATCCTGGCCATCGCCATGACCGAGCCGGCGGCGGGCTCGGACCTCGCCGGCATCCAGACCCGGGCGATCCTCGACGGCGACCACTATCTGATGAACGGCTCGAAGACCTTCATCTCCAACGGCCAGATCTGCGATCTGGTGATCGTCGTCGCCAAGACCGACACCGAGACGAATCCCCCGCACCGGGGCATTACGCTCTTCCTGGTCGAGGCGGATACGCCGGGCTTCGTGCGCGGGCGGAACCTGGAGAAGCTGGGACTCAAGGGCCAGGACACCAGCGAGTTGTTCTTTCAGGACTGTCGCGTGCCGGTGGCGAATCGCCTGGGTGAGGAAGGGCAGGGCTTCAAGCTCTTGATGCAGCAACTGCAGCAGGAACGACTCACGATCGCCGACGCCTCGATCGCCTCCTGCCGCCGCTCGCTGGAGGACACCCTCGACTACGTGAAGGAGCGGCGCGCCTTCGGTCAGCCTATCGCCGCGTTTCAGAACACCCAGTTTCGACTGGCCGAGCTCGCCACAGAAGTCGAGATCGGGCAAACCTTCGTGGACCGGCTGATCGCCGCCCACGTGCGGGGCGAGGAGATCGTCAAGGAGGTCAGCATGGCCAAGTGGTGGGTCACCGATCTCCAGAAGCGTTTGACCGGGGAATGCCTCCAGCTCCACGGTGGATACGGTTTCATGAGCGAGTATCCCATCTCTGGTGACTTCGCCGATGCCGCGGTTCAGAGCATCTACGCCGGCTCCAACGAGATCATGAAGGTGATCATCGCCCAGCGCCTCGGTTTGTAGTTCCGATTTTCCCGCGGCGCTAGCATGCGCGGGTGATCCGACGCGTGGTCTGCATCGGGACCGCCGCCGTGACGGCGTGGTTGCTGGCGAGTGCAGCGCGCGGGGCGGTCTTGCGTGCCGAGCGCATCCTGGAGGAGACGGCCGGCGATCTGATCATCGGTGGGCCGGACGCGATCGGGGGGGTGGGGGACTGGTACCTCGCCAACGACGTGGTCGAGGTGATCGTCGACGATCCCAGCCGGCGGAACGGTGCCCTCAACTACGGCGGAACCATCGTGGATGCCGGCCTCCGCGACCGCAGCGGCGAGGATCAGTTCGCGCGACTGTTTCCCGTCGTGAACATGGACCAGAAGGTCTTCGTCAACTACGACGCCATCACCGCCGAGGTAGACGACGCCGCCGGCTGGGCACGACTGCGAGTTTCCACGACTCGGGGGATGAGTTCTCTACCCCGGGCGACCGGGCTACTTCGCTGGCTCAACCCCCTGGTGCCGAAGCCCGAATCGCTGAGTTCCGTCCGGGTCGAGACCGAGTATGCGGTCTTTCGCGGTGAGCCCTTCGTACACATCACCACCACCCTGCACAACCAAGGGGAGAAGTCCGCGCCGGTCTTCGCCTACGGTGACGTCTGGATGCGGGGCGGGCGCAGCATGCGCTCCTTTGTGGGAAACGCGCTCGAGCCCGAGCGATCGGTGGGCTACCACCACCGCAGCTTCGACCGGTCCAACCTGGCTGCTGCCGGCGATGCCATGGTGCCCATGACCCACGTGGTCGTTCCCGGGGTGCAACAATTTCCCCCCATCGGCTATGCGCTCGTGGCGCCCGAGCGGGCCGCGCGCGGATGGGTGAACTTCGGGGTCACCGACCAGCAGGTCACCTTCATCAACGCGTTCACCTTCGACCCCGATTGGCGCGAGCTGAGTATCTGGCGGATCGCCCGGGCCACGCGACGGAAGATTCCAGCGGGGGGTACCTGGACCTACCGACGTCGCCTGCTCATCGTCGGACACGCCGATGTCGCGTCGGCCACCGACCGGATCTTTCCGCTGCTGGGTGTCGCCGATGAAGACACCGGAATCCAGGGACGCGTCGAGCCGCCCGACATGCCCTGCGCGGTACACGTGTACGCGTCGGATACGGGGGCGCCGGTCACGCAGATCCTGACCTCGACCCGGGGGTCCGAGGCCGGTCGCTACCGGGCGGTATTGCCCCCCGGCGCCTACCACCTGATCCTGCGCGCGCCCCAGCGCCCGACCCGAGAGCTCGAGGTCGCAGTGGAAGCCGGTCGCTTCAGTGATGTGCCCCCGCAGACGTTTCTGGACCCGGGTTGGCTCGTCTTCGATCCTGCCTTCACCGAACGCGCACCGGGGCGGATCGTGGTACGCGGGGTGGGGGCCACCCCCGATCCGCGTTTCGGCCCGGAGCTGCTCGATTTCCGTATCGACGGGGTACGGGGCAAGAGCGGCACCGAGACCCACGACCTCCACTTCGCTGGCAGCCACGCCGATCCTCATCGGGTGGCCCTGCCGCCCGGCCGCTACCGGCTCGTGGCGACCCGCGGACCGGAGTTCGACATCGCCGAGATCGAGTTGAACGTCACGGCAGGCGAGTCGATGCATGTCATGCCTTTCGATCTCCCGCGCATCATCGACCTTCGCCCCTTTCTCAGCGCCGACCTTCACGTTCACGCCCAGGCCAGTGACGACTCGGCCATGCCCAATGCGGCGCGCCTTCGGAGCATGATCGCCGAAGGTCTGGACGTGATGGTGAGCACCGACCACGAAAATCTGGGTCAGTACGGTCCCGCCCTCGACGCCCTGGGTGTGCGGGACCGCATCCGGGTCATCCAGGGCGTCGAAGTCACCAGCAGCGCGCCGAGTCCAGCGGCGCCTTGGACCATCGGCCACCACAATACCTGGCCCGTTCGGTACCAGGCCCATCGGCACCGGCGGGGTGCGCCTCCCAGCCAAGACATTCGACTCGCCGACCTCTATGCGCTGCTGCGCCGCGACTACGGTGTCCAGGTGGTGCAGCTCAACCATCCCCGCGGCGGAACCCCGGGGAAGCTCGAAGCGGGCGCCTTCTTTACCCACCTGGGGTCGGCGGGCGAGCCCTACGACAGCACCCGTTCCCTCACCGAGGAACCCAACGCCCGGCTGCTCGCCGTCGGCAGCGACGGGCGTACCCGGGCCATCGACTTCGACGCCATGGAACTCATGAACGGGGACTCCTACGCCCAGTACCGGCTCATCCGCCGGGACTGGTACTCCTTGCTCGTCCAGGGCTTTCCACGCACCGGGACGGCGAACTCCGACAGCCACGGGCCCGACGCCATTGCCGGCTACCCCCGCAACTACGTGGCGATGGAGTCCGAGACCTGGGACCTTTCGAAATTCAACGCCGCGATTCGTGAGGGGCGTCTTTTCGGGACCAACGGTCCTCTGATTCCACGGTTCCGGGTAAACGGCGCAAGCATGGGCGACCGGGTGGTCGCTCCCCACGGCCGGGTCGAGATCGAGTTCGAGGTGGTCGCCGCCCCGTGGGTTCCCGTGGACGAGGTGCGCCTCGTGGTGAACGGCGAGATCGAGCGCGTGTACCCCCTCGATCCCCTCAGCATCCGCGGGAGCCGACTTGCGAAACGCGTCATCCTTTCCCTGACGCGCGATGCCGCCATCACCATCGAAGCGGGAGCTTCCCTGGATACCGATGCCCGGACCTGGAAATTGGAACACCCCGGAGCCTACACCGAGGACATCGCTCCCGGATTCGTTCCCACCGCGTTCACCAATCCCGTCTATGTCGACTTCGATCTCGACGGGCGCTTCGATCTGCCCGGCCCCGTGTCCGCGGAAGGGGGGTCGACACTCGGACGCACTGGGCTCCTCGTCGCTGCGGCGGGGATCGTCGTCTTGTGGCTTTTCATCCGGCAGAGGCGAAAGCGGGAGCGAATGCCTTGACCGGGGCCGCCGACCCTCGATTCGAGATCCGCGGACCGGGATACGTCCAGCGGGTGCAGATCGGTGAATACGCGGCGTCGGTCGCCGCGGCCCTCGACGACTGGCTGCGCGGCGACAAGCTCCAACGCCTCTGGAACCGAGATGCCTCGGTCTGGTCGGGCGCCGACGAGGCCGGATGGCTGGGATGGCTCGACGTCGTTTCCAGCCAACGGAGGCACCCGAACGCGTTCCGGCGGATCGCTGAGGATGTCCGGAGCGCCGGATTTCGACACATAATGGTGTTGGGCATGGGCGGCTCGAGCCTCGGTCCCGAGGTGTTGGCGAAGACCTTCGGGTCCCAGGCGGGTTCGCCGCAGCTGCGGGTGCTCGACTCGACGGTTCCGTCGGAGATCCGGGCGGCCGGGGCGGCCATCGACCCCGCACACACGCTCTTCGTCGTCTCCTCGAAGTCCGGTGGAACCGCGGAGCCCAACGCTTTCAAGCAGCACTTCTTCGAGATCGTGAGGGACGCGGTGGGCGACGCCGCCGGGTCGAATTTCATCGCCATCACCGATCCCGGATCGAGCCTCGAGAAGCTCGCCACGAGAGATCGATTCCGCGCCATCTTTCACGGGGTTCCCAGCATCGGCGGGCGCTATTCGGCGCTCTCGAACTTCGGGATGATCCCCGCCGCGGCCATGGGCCTCGACGTGGCGTCTTTTCTGGAACGGACCCAGAGGATGGTCGATGCCTGCGCGCCGGGTTCCGAGCGCGGCAATCCGGGTCTCGTTCTCGGGGTGGTGCTGGGGACTCTCGCCCGGAGCGGTCGCGACAAAGTGACGATCGTCGTGTCCCCCGGCATTGCCGGCCTCGGGTCCTGGCTGGAACAGCTGATCGCGGAGTCGACGGGAAAGCGGGGTCGGGGAATCGTTCCCATCACAGACGAGTTGCCGGGCACTCCCGCGGTGTATGGCGACGATCGACTCTTCGTCCAGGTTCGCCTGGCCCCGGCTCCGTCGCCGGAGCAGGATGCCGCCGTCGACGCGCTGGAGAAGGCGGGCCAACCCGTCGTGCGGATCGAGATTGCCGATCGAATGGACCTCGGCCAGGAGTTCTTCCATTGGGAGTTCGCGACCGCCGTGGCGGGCTCGCTGCTCGAAGTCAATCCTTTCGACCAGCCCGATGTCGAGGCCAGCAAGGTCGAGACGCGAAAGCTCACCGCCGCCTACGAGCAGAATGGCGAGCTCTCGGAACCCGACGCCTTCCTCGAGGCCGATGGCCTGCGATTCTTCGCCAACCCCGCCAACACCCGCTTCCTTCGGAGCGCGGCGCAGGGCCGAGGCGTCGAGGCCGTACTCGGGGCGCATCTGGCGCGACTGGAGTCCGGCGACTATTTCGCCGTGAACGCCTACATCGAGCGGAATCAGGCGAACACCGACGAGCTCCAGGCGATACGTCACGCCGTTCGCGATGGGATGCGCGTAGCGACGACCCTCGGCTTCGGTCCGCGTTTCCTGCACTCGACGGGGCAGCTTCACAAGGGCGGGCCCAATTCGGGCGTTTTCCTGCAGATCACGTCGGACGACGACGAGGAGATTCCGATTCCCGGTGGGAGACTGGGATTCGGCGCGCTCAAACGGGCACAGGCCCAGGGCGACTTCGACGTACTGGCCGATCGCGATCGACGTATCCTGCGCGTGCACCTGGGCGCCGACCTGGCTGCCGGTCTGGTGCAGCTTCGCACCGCGGTACGGCGCGCCCTGGGGAAGGTCCTCGGGTGACCGCGCCGGTCAGGCGCGGGCGGTCCGCTCGCGTTCCGCGGGCCGGCGGGTACGCACTACGTAATTGCCCCGCTTCTCGTCGAAATCGAGTTCCACCAGCCCCTGTTGCTGCTGATCCTCGAGCATGGCGGCAAAGGAGTCATAGCCGTAGTACTCCTCGTTGAAGCCGGGAAATACCCGCCGGATCGCCTGCTTCACCATCGAGCCCCATACTGTGTCGTAGTCCTTCTCCAGAGAACGAACGATCTCGAGCACGCGATCGGCGGCCTCGCGGCGCTTCTTGTTGGCGGGGGCGGAGCTCGCGATCACCGGCTTCGCCTTCTCGGCGGTGCGCACCAGGTCGTCGTAGTAGATGAATTCGTCGCAACTCCCGATCAGCAGGTCCGATGTCGAACTCTTGACGCCGCATCCGAGCACGCGCTTCTCGTTCTCCTTGAGCTTCGCGGCCAGGGGCGAGAAGTCGCTGTCGCCGGAGAGGAGCGCAAAGGTGTCGATGTGCTGCTTCTGGTAGCAGAGGTCCAGCGCATCGACGACCATGTGGATGTCGGCGCTGTTCTTTCCGCTGGCCTTCGACTGGGGAATATCCACCAGTTCCACCCCCTGGGCGTGGAACTCGCGCACGGCGTTGCGGTACTTGCCCCAGTCGCAATAGGCGCGCTTGAAGACGATCCGTCCCTTTTCGAGCAGGCGCCTCATCACCAGGTCGATCTTGAAGTTGCCCTTGTGCATGTTGCGGACGCCGATTGCGAGGTTCTCGTAGTCCACGAACACGGCGATCAGCGGTTCCTCAGCCACGGATACCTTCCTTTCGCGATGGGATCGTTCGGTGTGTTGCGGCCACATCACGTCGGGGGGGAATCGCGGGTCCGTCGGGAGATGGCGGATGGTGGGGCGTCCGGGCTTTCGATGGATTCGTCCTCGGTGAAACCGTAACCCTCGAGGTCATCGGCGGTCGCGACCCGGTCCGCCACCGGCGTCGCCGACTCCCGGGTCAGCCGTTTCTCGCGCTTCATAGCGGCCTTCTCCGCCTTCTTCACCTCACGCTGGCGTTTGAGAACCGCGGTTCTGCTCTTCCTCGCCATGCCCGCTCCCTTGTTCGCCGTGGGGGAGGCTGGACCACCGGCGTTGAGGGACAGGCCGGGGCGGCCCCACGGGAGAGATACATGCTACCCGGCCCGAGGGCCCGGGGCACCCTCTCCCTCAGTGGCCCCTGTCAGATATTCGTGGGATCGCGAAGCAGGGGCTTGGGCACGGTTTCGCCCTCGCGCCGGGCCCGTCGCATTCCCGCCACCAGGGCCAGGCCCCGGGACAGAAAGAGCATGCCCAGCAGCAGGTTGATCAGCAGGAAGATCGCGTTGATGGCGAAGGCATAGGCCAGCAGGGCGTCCCGGGCGCCGAACTCGGCGAAGAGCGACGCCCAGGCGAGTTCGCGGGTTCCGAAGTTGCCCAGGGTCGGAACGATGAAAGCGAGATAGACCACGGGGATGCGGGCGGCCAACTCGGCCCATCCGATCGAAACGCCGAAGGCCCGCGAGGCCAACCCCTGTACCACGACATCGAAGATCGCCAGGCCCACGAAGCCGAAGAAGAAGAGGCGGAAGTCGCGCAGGTTGAATCGGCCGAGCCAGCCTCGAAAGCGCTCGACGAAGGGCAGAGCGACGGATCGTGTACCCGACACGCGAATCGCAATCACCGTGGCCGCGACCAGGGCCCACATGACACCCGTCACGATCACCACCGAGCGATTGTCGGGAACGCCACCCTCCACGAAGGCCAGGGCGAGGGTCATCTGAAGCAACATGACGACGAAGTGCAGGGCGACCGGAACCATGATGGCCGCCACGACAGCCGCTAGGTGTCCCCCCGCCAGCTCGACCAGCCCCAGGAAGAAGGCCGCATCCGAGAGCGGATTGCTGACCGCGCGCAACAGCTCGGAGCCGCCGCGAATGGCCACGACGGAACGGAAGGAGACGGGCGCCACGAAGCGCCGAATCGCTTCCGCCTGGAGCCAGGTCCAGACCACGAAGAAGCCCAGTCGGTCGGCGGCCGCCAGCGCGACGAAGACCGGCACATTCGCCTGTTCCATGGCGGCCTGGAGACGCTGCCAGTCGGTGACCCAGCCGAATACATAGGCCAGGAGCCCGGCTGAGATAACCCAGGGAAGAACGTGTCGTGCGCGCTGGCGCAGCTTGCCGGGCATCGCCGGATCATAGGCTGCGGATGGCGTCTCACCGAGACCGTCTGGTGAATTCTCCCCGCGGGGAAACTCTTCGATCTTGGGGAGCGGCTTGGATCGCGAGCCGAGGTCCCACCGTCGCCGAGTCTTGCCAACGCTGAAGCGGATCGCGCAGGGATCCGGGCGGTTCCTCTCGCGAAGCGCCTACTCCAATCAGTGCGCCGTCAGTGTGTGGGTACGGTGACGCGAAACACGCGATAGGCTCGGTGTGCGGTGACGAAGATCGGCTGGAACCATGTCCGTTTCTCGCGGATGAATCGCTCCATGGGCGTCGCCGTTCCGCCCTCGCCGTGCTGCACGTAGTAGGCAATGTCGCCGCGACGAAACAGGCCCGCGAGGTGGGGAACCGCCCCGTCGACGAGGGCTCGAAGCTCCGACGGTGCGCCCCGGGAGTAGAATTCGCGCCACTTCCGGTCGGCGCCGCCGAACCACGAGAAGGGATCGACCCCCGGCGTTGTGTCGCGGGTCTGGCGCCCGACCGCGAGGAACAGGTCGGAGGTATCGTTGCTGGCGAGAACGTCGCCATCCCGGGTGTGGGCCCGCAGCCATTCGCCGAGCTCCGCATGATCCGACCGATCGTGATAGTCGCGCAGGATGTAGGTGCGATTGACGTCGCTGGCCAGGATGCGTGTGTCTTCCCGAATGAACCACACGAAGAGCAGGGCGCAGAGCACGCCGGCGGGTGCTTCGGCGAGCCAGCTCGGGAGACTCGGACGAGTCGGGCGCCTGGGGGACATGAACCACTGGCCCGTGCTTCGCAACCCCGCCAGAGCGAAGTAGATCAGGAAGGGCGTCCAGGCGACCAGGAACCGGTACGGCTCGAAGGGCCAGCTGAGCATGGCTCCGCAGTAGAGGACCGCGTACAGGTGAACGGTCTGCAGTCGGCGGCGGGCGCTGGAGAGGAAGCCGGCGACCACCAGCGCGGCCGCTGTGTAACAGACCCCGTGAAAGACAACGGTGCGCCAGGATGGGGTTCCGATCGCCTCCATCGCCCATTCACCGGGCGCGGCGAACTGGAAGTATGTGAGGCCAAAGATCGCCCGGAAGAAGTTCTGGTGCACGACGCGCCAGAGCTGAGCCAGGTCTGAAGGCAGCCACAGTCCGTAGTTCAGGTCGTAGCCTTCGATGGGTGAAGTCTGCATGACCCCGTTGGCCGCGGCCGCCCCGCTCTGCCAGAGCCACCACGGCAGCACCATCAGGACCGCCACCCCGAAGACCAGGGCGGCGGCGGCGAACCGACGGCGGAGCAGCAGCGTCAAGGGCGCGGCCAACGCGAGAGTCAGACCGATGGAACGGGTCAACACCGCCGCCGAGATCAGCAGTCCCGCCCCCGCCAGCCGCAGGCGGTCTCGCCCCCCGCGAGCCGACCCACCGTCCCCGAGGTCGAGGCAGAGGAGGGCGGCCATGGAAATGCAGGCGTAGGGCAGATCGCTCATGGCGAAACGCACCAGGGAGACGATCTCCGGCGAGAATGCGGCGAGAGCCGCCGCCAGAATGACCCAGGGTCGGCGCTCGCCGAGAACCCGATCCAGGTAGAGGCCGGAGAGAACCACGAAGCCCGCAGCCATCAGCGCGCCGGGTGCGAGGAGCAGCGTCAGATTGTCGGGGTAGTCCGGCCGAAACAGAAACCCGATGGCCAGCAGGGCGGGAAACAGGATTGGATATTTCGTCTGGAGCGGCTCCCCGGGAATTTCCAGATGTCGGTAGCCGGTTCCTTCCGCCAGTGAGCGCGCCGTCGCCAGGTAGACCGAGTCGTCCTGCCACAGCCCGACCGTGGCCGGGCCCGCCGCCGCGATACCGAGATAGACGATGCCGAGCCCGAGGGATGCCAGAAACCAGCGCATGACGCGTGTGCCCTATCCCCGATCCGAAATTGGAAAGGGGCCCCGGATGCGGCGAGGGGGGCGGAAGCGAAGAAAAGGGCAGCCCCCGTCACGCTGGCCGAGCGATGCGTTGAGACCCTGTGAATGGCGTATTGCTGGGGCCATCCAATCCCGGCGAGCCATGAGCGAACGTCCCCCTCGCCGTATCCGGGCCGCGATGCGCCGCTAGGCGAGACCCAGGCGGCGGTCCGTCTCAGTGGGATCGAAGTCTTCGAATTGGATGATGTCGAGCTTCTGAAAGGCTTCGCGCACCCGGGGTGTGAGCAGGCCCAGCTTCTTCAGGTTCGGCACGATTCGAGAGAACAGAAACTTCTGGAAGCCGCGGGAAACCTTGGACGCCATCACATGGCTCCGCAGCGCAGCGTGGTCCCAGCCCATGGCGTCGGCGATCTGATCGCCGATCAAACGGTTTCGCATCAGATCACAGGCGAAGATGATGAACTCTTCGCGGTCTCCGCGTTCCCTGTCGGACATTTCTACGTAGTGATCGCGAAGCGACAGCACTCCAAAGGCCACGTGCCGGGACTCGTCGCGCATCACCCGGCGGAGCAGATCTTTCAGCAGCGGCTCCTGACACATCTGGAACAGACTCCCGAAGGCGGCCATGGCCAGCCCTTCGATGATGATCTGCATGCCCAGATACTTGAAGTCCCAACGGGAGTCGAGGATGGTGGCGTCGAGAAGCTCCTTCAGGCTCGGACTGATCGGCCACTCCCATTCGAGCTTCTGGTGGACGTAGCGGCTGAAGACCTCCACGTGCCGCGCCTCGTCCATGGTCTGAGTGCCGGCGTAGTACTTGGCATCGATCCAGGGGACGCCGCCGACGAGCTGCGAGGCCACGATCAGCGCGCCCTGCTCGCCGTGCAGGAACTGGGAGAGCTGAAGGGCGATCTGGGCGTGGCGAAGGCGGATCCGCTCCTTCCCGTTGAGCTTCTCGAACGGCGCGAAGCCTTCCAGGGGATTGACGAGCTGGGGAATGATCTCGGCCTCGGGGTCGACCTCGGTGCTCCAGGCGAGGTCGGTCGTGCTGTTCCACTGCTCGCGCTTGGCTTTTTCGTAGAGATCGCCGAGCCCCTCCTTCACGCTGCCGTAGTTCCACACGTAGTTCGTGTCGAAGGATGCGAGGATCGTCTCGAGTTCAGCGTCCGGCGGCGCCGGCGGGTTCGCGGGGGAGGCCGTCATCGGTTTCGACTCCTGGCCCTGGAGGGGCGGTAGCGGGGGCACGCGAAGCCACTGTAATTACAGCGGTTTCGACAGTCAACCCCGGGCCGGCTTCGAGCCGCCGTCGGCAACATCGCGTGGGGTTCGATCCCTGCCCGGGGAGGATCTGGAGTATCCTTTCCGAGTCGATGGGAGTCGATGCCAGCGAGGGCGCAGCATGCGGCTCAACCAGAACAAGGAATTCGAGCTGCGCGGGGTCAATCACCTCGCGCTGGTGTGCCGGGACATGAAGCGCACGGTGGACTTCTACTCGGGCCTCCTCGGCATGCCCTTGGTCAAGACCATCGAACTGCCCGACGGCCGGGGCCAGCACTTCTTCTTCGATATCGGGAACGGGGACTCGTTGGCTTTCTTCTGGTTCCCCGATGCGCCGGCGGCCGCTCCCGGGATCGCGTCGCCGGAGCCCAGCGGCCTCGACCTTCGCACGGCCCATGGATCCATGAACCACGTCGCCTTCGACGTGTCTCCCGAAAAGATCGACGAGTACCGCGATCGAATCGAAGCCAAGGGCATTCGGGTCACCCAGGTCGTCAACCACGACGACACGGCCGCCCAGACGAGTCCCGAGGTCGGCGAGACCACCTTCGTTCGCTCGATCTATTTCTTCGATCCCGACGGAATCCTGCTCGAGTTTGCGGCCTGGCAGCGCGAGCTGGGCGACGATGACGTGCGGCACGCGCCCGCCACCGAGGCGGACGCCGATCGCTATCTCGTGCTTCGCGACGGTGACTGAGATCCCACGACCGAGTCAGCAGAAATCGCCCCCGTCGGCCCGACTGACGACGGCCGGGAAGGCGAGGCTCGCCGTGTCTTGAGCGCGGCTCGCTTTGCCTTCGGCTGGGGACTTCCGTTCAGCCGGTTGGCGAGCCCAGACTCCGCCGCCTCGCTCTCGCCCGGATCATTCCCAGGGGTATCAGGCCCATCAGGACCATGGCGTGGGTCGGACTCTCCGGTACCTGCACACCGGGGTAGCCGAGTCCTCCGAAGGTGTCCTTGGGGTAGCCGGTCCAGTCGGCGAGGGAGAACGGGTCGAAGATGTTCGGGTCGGGGAGGGCCGATAGCTCCGCTGGATCGTGTTGTCCTTCGTCGACAGATCTCCGGAGCCCCACTCAGCTCCGGGATCGACGCCCACCTGCCCGATGTGGTCGATGGGGTCCGTGCCGTCGGTGAGCACGACCGCGTCGTTTCCGTTGAATTTGAGCTGCTTGTCGACTTGGTCGGCAATTGCGAGGATCACCGGATCAGCGCCGTTCCGGGCGAGCACGAAGAGTTCCCCCGGAAGGATCGTGCCGGAAAGGGTGACGGTCTTGCCCACAGTGGTACTGCCGTCCAGGTAGATGTCGATCGTCCAGCCCGTGATGTCGATCGCGGTGCTCCCGTAATTGTAGAGCTCGATCACCTGGTTCTTGGCGCTTCCCTCGACGTATTCGGAGATGATGATCGTCGCGTGGGCGGGCGCGACCCACCCGAGGGCCAGCATCAGCGGGAATACGAGGCGGCGCATGTCTTCCTTATCGGAAGACCGCCTCGTCCGACGTACACGAAATGCGGCGAGTTGCCGGTTCGGGAAGCGACGCTGCCGGCCTGCTGCCGGCGCGCCGCACCTGATAGATTCGGTCCACCCCGGATCAGGAGGTTGGATGTCCGACGCGCGTGTCGACCAGATGAACGAGTTCGCCCGCCCCAAACACCCAGGAATGGTCGGGGTGGAGGTCCTCACCTGCGAGCCGGAGGAGGTGACCGGTCGGCTCGACGTGACGGACGCGCTGGTGGCGGGGACCGGTTACCTGTGGGCGCCGGTGGTCGTCACCCTGGCGGACTGGCTGTGTGCCTGTGGCACCGGGCCCAATCTTCCCCCAACGGCGACGAGCTTCACGACGATCGAGTTCAAGAGCAATTTTCTGGGCAGTGTGCAGGCGGGAGGCGCAATCCGCGGGCGCGCCCGGCCAGCCCACATCGGTCGCACCACTCAGGTCTGGGACGTCGATGTCACGAACGAGGCCACCGGCAAGACCATCGCCCTGTTTCGTTGCACCCAGTTGGTGATTTACCCGTAAGAGGGGGGATTTACGACCACCGGAAGAGCACGACCAGACCGCACGCCATCAGGGCAATCCCCGCTGCGCGTCCGCCCGCCGCGCCGAAGGGCAGCAGCTTCTCGACCAGGACGAAGACAGCGATGCCGGCGATCCACAGCAGGTTCATCACGCCTCCGAAGAAGAGCAGCCCCATCAACACCCAGCAGCAGCCCAGGCAGAAGGCGCCATGCACCGCCCCCATGCGCAGGGCTCCCCAGAAGCCCGGACGCCAATGCTGTGCGAAGAAGCGTGCGGGTGCACGGCAGTGTTGCAAACACGATGCCTTCAGTGGGGTGAACTGATAGAGCCCCGCTGCGATCAGCAGGCCGCCGCCCAGGGCGGGGCTCGTGGCCACCATCCCGGGCGAGAGCAGGGCGGCCCGGTCGAGGCCCCATTGCAGCGCCGTGGCGACCAGGCTGAAAACGCACCAGAGCAGCACGTAGCCGCCGACGAAGGCTCCGGCGGGGGCCAGGACCGCACCCTGCTTGGCGGCTTTGCGCGCAACGGCGGCATAGACGAGGGTCATCGGGGCCGCGGTTGGAACCATCATGCCCACCATCATGATCACCCACATGAGAAACATGAAGACGAAGTCGGTGGCCGTCCACGACTTCATCGTGATCCACTCCATGGGCACCGCGGCGTTCGGAGCGGCCATGTCGAGGGACATCTCGAGGAGGGTGGCCCAGGCGAGGAGCGTCACCCCGGCGAGGGCGATCAAGATGGCAAGTCTGTCGCGCCGGTGGAGTCGGTCCAACCCGGGCCCGCGGGATTCCGTCACGAGGAGCCGATCTCTCTGGACAACCCGGTAACCGGGTTAGCGGATCACGCCGTCCTGATTCATGTGAAGCAGGTTGAACTGGCCGTAGCTGTCGGCGAAATCGAGTTTGATGCCCGCCGTGATCGTGCTCGTGGCGGTTCCCATCTCGGCGACCGTGTACTCGAAGCCGTTGGGGAGGTGGATGCGCGATCGCGACTCCGCGCCGGAGTTGGGATCGAGGATGGGGCTGCCCTGGCTCTCGACGATGCCCGGGATCGACACCCGGGCCTTGCGCGCCTCCACATCGATGGAGAGCTCGATGGGCGCGTACAGCGTGTCGAGCACCTCGGACATCGTACTGTTGTAGACGAAGAAATGGGTGGCGCCCGGGGCGGTGGCCTCCCCGTGGAGGATCTTGCCCAGAGCCTCGCGCTGGTCGGCGGCCGCACTCTCGTCGATGATCGCCTGCTGCTTTCCGTTCCCGTCGGCGATCTCGCCCGGCCACTGCAGGAGCAAGGCCCAGTTGAGTCCGTCGAGACGCGTATCGTTGAAGTGGCCCTCTTCGATGTGCCCGGTCACGATGGCTTCGCAGTGGCCGTGGGTGGTGGGGGCGTTGAATTGGCAGGGGCAACCCCAGGCACAGTTGCAGTTTCCGTACTCCACACCCCGAAGCATCCAGCGATCGGACATCTTCATTCCCTCCTGGTGACGCCCGGTCATCTGGGCAGGGTCGGGGCGGCGCGCGCCGCGCAATCATACGCGTTCGTCTGCGGCCCGTCCCGTCGGTGAGAACCGACTGCTATTTCTCTATTTCGATCGGCCGCGGTCGCCCGGGACTTCGACGGTCTCGGTGTCGCGACCGGAGCGCAGAATCGTTCCCGGACGCGCGCGGGTGCACTCCTTTCCGCGAACAATCTCGCTGCCGCCCACCCACACGGAATCGATTCCCTCGGCCTCGGCGTAGAGTCGACCCGCTCCGGCGGGCAGGTCGTGGCGGGTGTGGATGGGTCCGGGCCCGATGCGGTCGGCGTCGAACACCACCAGATCGGCGTGCCAGCCCTCGGCGACCCGGCCGCGTCTGCGAATGCCGTACAGCCGGGCCGGGATGTCGGTGATCTGGTGGATCGCCTCCTCCAACGAGATCAGCCCCTTCTCCCGGACACCGGGGCCCAGGAGCGAAGTACTGCAGGTGAAGGTGTTGATCATGTCGAGGTGGGCCCCCGCGTCCGAGGCGCCGATCAGCGTGCGCGGGTCCTTCCACACCTCGGCGCGCAGCTTCCAGCTCGGGTCGTCGTCGCCGGGAATGAACGGGGCGAACGACGTGCGGAGGTCTTCCGAGAGCGCCAGGTCGAGCATGGTGTCCAGGGGAGTCTTGCCGAGCTCTTCCGCGACCTCCCCGATCAGGCGTCCCTCGAACTTCGCGGCTTCCGGCGTAAAGGTCTCGGAGATCTTCATGCGCTCCCAGGTGGAGAGCGCGCGCAGGACACCGGCTTGTTCCGAGGTCGCTCCCTTCTGGAGGGTCTCGCGGACGGCGGGGTCGGCCAGCGCCCGCTTGCGCTCCTCCAGGGGCAGCGCGATCACCGGCGCCCATCCCGGAAACGCGTCGAAGATGAATCCGCTCACGAAGTTGATGTGCAACTCGATTACCTGGGAGGGCGTGAGCGCCAGCACCCGTGCCCCGCGCTCGGACGCGTAGTCCGAGGCGGCGAGCTGTCCTTCGACCAATGCCGTTCCCATGGAGGAAACGCCCAGCACGTTCCAGTTGAGCGGGCGATTGGCGGCGAGGGACAAATCGGTCATCAACCGGATCGTCTCGTCGTCGAAGGCTCCGAGTCCGGGAAGGAACTCGAGGGCCGTGCCCGGGTGCTTGCGCAGCTCCATGCACAACGCGATCAGCTCCGAAGGTTCGGCGTGACGCGAGGGAACCGGACGACCCTCGCCGTCGTTGTGGGTCGGCGCTCGGGAGGAAGAGAAGCCGAGCCCGCCCGCCTCGATCGATTCACCCAGCAACTTCACCATCGCCTCGACCTGGGAATCGCTGGCCGCCCCCTCGACCGCTGCCTCGCCCATCACGACTCGACGCAGCGCCGAGTGGCCGACCAGAAAGCCGGCGTTCACAGCCAGCCGACCTTCGAGACGATCGAGATACTCGCCGAAGCCGGTCCAGTCCCAGGGGACGCCCTGCTCCAGGCTCTCGATCGGTATGCCCTCGACCCTCGCGAGCATCCGCATCAGGTAGCCGCCGGCCTCGGGGTTGAGCGGCGCGATGCTGAAGCCACAGTTTCCGCCGACTACCGTCGTGACGCCGTGGAGCGGCGACGGGCTCAGGGTGGAGTCCCAGAACACCTGAGCGTCGTAGTGGGTGTGAATATCGACAAAGCCCGGGGCAACGATGCGATCGCGAGCGTCGATGGTGCGGGCCGCGGAACCCTCGAGGACTCCGACCGCGACGATTCGTCCGTCGCGGATCCCGACGTCGGCCCGCCGACGCTCGGCACCGGTTCCGTCGATGACGGTTCCACCACTGATGAGAGTGTCGAACACGGGCTGACTCCAGTTTTCCGCCGGGATGGCGGGCGGTCGCAATTTCTCACGGCGGGGTGGGTCCGTCAAGGTGGAGCCCCCGGTCGACACCCTCTCTGGACTTCCCGACGGAAAAGATTGCGAAGTGCTGACGCTCGAGGAAGTCGAAGCTCCGGTCGAGCCGGTACCCGGCCTCGACCATCTCTTCGACGATCGTCTCCA